>JAKAXS010000383.1 GCA_021816505.1 Pseudomonadota bacterium | reverse complement strand
GCGCGGACCGCTCATGTGAATCCCACTACGACAACGCCGCTCGGTATTCGTCTGCGGCCCCCGACTCGTGCGTATCTCGCCGCCCAGGCCGAGGCGTTCGGCATCCCGCTGGCCACCCTGATTTCAACGCTGCTCGATGGCGTCGTCGAAGCCAGTAGTGACGCTCCCGCAAGTGCGGTGCGGACGGTCCGCGAGCGGCTGCTTTTTTTGCTCGACGCTCATGGCTTGTCTTACCCTGCCGCCGCCGAATTGCTGCAGCCAGACGGCTTTACGCTGTCAACCTTCGAGAATTCGTCGCGCCTGGCCGATCTCATGACATCGAAGACGATCGAGTTTGTCGCGCACGCTTTTCGCGTCAGTAAACAATGGGTCGCTGCCGCGTCTGATAATGCGTTGTTCGACGATCTTGCACTGCATTGGTATAAGAACCCAACGGCGGGTCCGCGCCGGTTGCTTGAATACCGCGAGCTGGGCCGGGACCCCCGCGTGCTGTTTGTGCGACGGCAAGGCGCGCAGTTCGATCAATGCTATCGTGACGGATATGAGTTGGATCCCGAAGAGCCAATCGGTGTGGTCATCGAATTGACCTACAAGCTCGACAGCGGCGAGACGTTTACCTACTATGAGCCCTGGGAGTTTGAGCGGTGGAATTATCGGAAATGTCGCGACGACATTAAGCTGCTCATCGCGTTTGTCGATCAGGCGGCCGGCCGGGGGCTCATGAATCCGCCGTTCGGCGTCGAGCTGCCAAGCGCCGACATCGACAATCTGCTCAATGGGCGTACCATCTTCGCCAGTATCTGGAAAGGTCGCACGGCGCGCTATTCCGCGTGGCATCCCGCAGAGTACGCATCCATGCGCGGCGGTGTTCGTCAGGAGCAGGCGGAATGGCTCTCCGTCGCCGACGAATACAGGAAACTCGACCTCGACGCTCTCATGAACGCTGCTCGATAATGCCGTCGTCGTCGGCTCGGGCACTTGTCTAACCGGAGTCACTGCAATGCGTGTCAAACCGCCATACCCTGTCACCGCCTGTAGCCTTGACGACGATCCGCAAATCCTCCTGCAGATGCTTCTCGATTACCGTGCATTGGTCATTGACGGGCATTATTTTTGGATCGAGGAATCCGATGTGTCGGACCTCGGCGAGATCCTGCGCCTGGTCGACGACGCTGGCATGGATGCCGAGTACGAGATCGACCCCGAGGCGGTCAGCGCGATCCTGGCCGGCATCCGCACCGGCCGGTTCGACCCCGGCGCGATGCTGTGACGGGCCGGCGAACGCACCGGAATGGTGCGCCGGCCTATCAAAAAAATCGGTTGATTTGGTGAACGACTTTCACACACTTTTCTCGACACTTTTCTTGCGAGACAATTCTTCCACGTAAGTCCAATTTGAGGGTTCTACGGAAATGCTCACGTCGACCGCCACCGCTGCTCACCTTCCCGGGGTCTTTGGTCCCCTGTGCGCGCGGCTGCGCGCCGGCGGCCCGACCGCGGAAAACCGCCTGATGCGCAGCACGGTTCTCGCGCTCATGCGCGAGGAACCCTTCGCCTGCGATCCGTTGGCCCGCCTCGGCGCCGCCAGCTCGGCCCTGCTTACGGGCGCGATCGACTACTTGTGGGCCGAAGGGCTGACCGAGGATGAGCGCGTCGACATCGAGGCCGCATTCGATGACGCGGCCGCTGCCTGGGGTTGATCGTGGCTCACTACGGCTATCTCCGAGTCTCGACCGACATGCAGACCGTCGACAGCCAGAAACTCGGCCTGCTCGATTACGCGAACAGCCGCGCCCTCGTGCCGCTCGAACTGGTGTCTGAAACCGTCAGTCGCAAGGTAGCCTGGCGGGAGCGCGAGCTGGGCGCCCTGCTCGATCGCATCGGCCCCGGCGACGTGCTGCTGATCCCGGAGATCACACGTATCGGCGCCCGGCCTGGCCAAGTATTCGGCTTTCTCGAAGCCGCCGCTGCGAAGGGGATTGCCGTTCACATCACCAAGCTGGGCATGGTGATGGACGGCTCGATGCAGAGTCAGCTACTCGCGTCGACCTTCGCCATGGCGAGCATGATCGAAAGCGCCTTCATCGTGGAGCGCACCCGCGAGGGCGTTGCGCGTGCGCGCAACGAAGGCAAGCGGATCGGCCGCCCGCCTGGCTCGGGCGTCGGCGCCTCGAAGCTCGAACCGCACGCCGAGCAATTCGCCATGTTGCGCCGCGCCGGACTGTCCAAGACCAAGCTCGCCGCGCACTTTGGCGTGGCCTACAACACCGTCAATCGCTACCTGCGCAACCGGGGGATGTCGTGATGAAGATCCTCAAGCTCTGCCTCAAGCCGCTGTATTGGCTCATCGTCGCGATGCGCTACGCGCTCGTGCTTGTGATGACCTGGCTCGCGCCGTTCGTTGTGTTGATCCTGCTCGGCGTCGGCGGGCTCGCCTTCGTCGGCGGCCTGTTGCTGTTGGTCCTGTTCTGGCACACCAATGTCCACCCCTACATCGGCGCTTTCGCCCTTTCCTTCGCGTCCATGATCGCCTGGTTCCTCTGGCTCGGCCTGGCCGCGATCGTCAACCCGGATCTGATCTGACACCATGAGCGCAACCCCGGCTGCCGCGCCATCGCCCTCGCGGACCGCCTCTGGCGATCAATGCACACCCGGCGACATCATCGTCTATCAACTCCACTGCTACCGCATGGCACGCCACCGAGTCGGTCAAACAGCGATCGACTATGCCGCCCAACCCTCGGACGCCCTCTTGTGCAAGTTGCTCGACAACGCCGCGGCGGTTGCCTACTTCGAGCGACGCGCTGCCGAGATGCTTGCCTCGGCGGGCGGCTTGGCCAGCGCCTGGTAGCGGCACCTAGCCTATACCCGGATAAAGGTTTGTCACGCAGCCCCTAAAATCTGCATCGTCGGGCTTCGGTCCGACACTTTCGATAGTGTGTCCCATGGACACCTTGCGGCCGCGCCAGGTATCCCCCGGCGCGGCTTTTTTTTGGCCTCGGCGCTCCCTCCCTCGCCGCGCGCCAGCTAGCACGTTTTAGCGCGCTAAAACGGCTCCTCCCTCCGCCGTGGGCAGGGACGCGGGCCGCAAGCCCTGCGCGGGTGTTCAAGTCAGCAGTGGACTCCCGACCCAATCTCTCGGCGCCGCAACATCCTGGCCGCCGCCACCGCGCATTCCGAGGTTCACAAGCCCGTGGATCCGATCGCTTCGCTGACCGACGCTTTCGATTGGCAACGTCGTTCCACGAGCGTTTTAGCACGCTAAACGACGCCGCCTGACAAGCCCTTTCGCTTGACAAGGCGCTGTTCATGACCTAACTTTCAGCCAGATTCCGGCCGGATTTCTGCCTGAATCTCTCTCTTTATGCTTCTGCGAGGCCATCATGTCCGCGACCACCTTCACCCCCGACGCTCGCTTCGACCGCACGCTTGACGACTTGAAGCGGCACTACAACGCATCTTCCAAGGCCGAGATCATCCGCAAGGCCGTCACCCTGCTGTCGATCATCAGCGAAAACGAGGACAAGAGCGGTGCGATCACCCTGCGTCGGGATAACCAGGACATCAAGCTCATCATCCGGTGAACACCTCACCCACGCAATCCCCGCAAGACCCCACGTCGACGATGCCCGGCGGCACGCCCGCGCCCGAGAACGACTTTGCTGCCCGCGAGCGAGCGACCGGCGACATCAGAGAAGAAGCCGAAACCGACGCCATTCGCCAGGACACGAAATACCGCGGCATCATGCTCGGCGTGGTCTGTTTCTTGTTCGTCG
>JAKAXS010000382.1 GCA_021816505.1 Pseudomonadota bacterium | reverse complement strand
CCAGAAGTACCTGCGGAACGAGTACGCGACGCTGGAGGAATACAACGCGGTGGCCGGCGAGGTCGCCGAGCCGTATCGCGTCGTCGTGATCGCCGACTTCCCCACCCGGATCGACGAGAAGGCCGCCGCGAGGCGGCCTTCGTCGTTTCTGACGTGGTGTCCACATGGTGTCCACCGCGACGTGGAAACCCCCACCAAGCCGTCGTACGGAAGGCGGCCCAGGATTCCATAGTCCTCGGAGTCCAGCGATTGCCGACTTGGTTCGAGAAGCGGTCCGGAGCACGTATTTCGTTCTGGCGCGATCGGAGCCAGGGGTGAGAGGCGACGCCCAATCGCCGCTCTAACAAGCGCCTGCGGACTTCTTACACGACAGCTACCCTTGCGGGGTTTCCCGCAGCAACGTCGAGCCGGATCCAGTAAACTCCGACCCGTCCAGTAGCGCTAATCGCTGCATGCCAACTTTTTTGGCTATCGACACCAAACATTTTATGATAGCGTGCCAACCGAATATTGAAGGCGGAAGGCATGAACGGAAGCGATTTTCGCAGATGGCGCACCAGCTACGGGCTGAGCCAGCAAGAACTCGGCGACAAGATGGGCGTCACCCGCACGACGATCCAGAATTGGGAGGCGCAGGTCGGCGAACTATCGACCATAGCGGCGAACGGCGTGAAGATATGGGACCGGCGTCTGCGGCAGGAAGAACCGCTACGCGGGCCGGTGACGCTGATCTATGCGGATGGGCCGATGATGCTGTCCTCGCAGGGACCGCAGCGCGTGGCGATGATGCAGCAAGAATCCCATCTGTCGAACGCGGCGGTTCTCTGTCGCGTCCAGATGCTCGCGAGTCATCCCCGGTTCTTCAATCCCTTCGTGCTGGAGGGAGAGCGGCATGATCTCTGGAACATGATGGAGCTTCAACGTGCCATTGACGGCAGCGACGAACAGGCGCCCACGCTGCGGAACCTGTTGCGCAGGCTCGGGACCGGCATCCGCATCGACGCTCCGAATTTCGTGCGTTCGGGTCCCGCCATGCCTACGGCGCAAGAGCAACAGAAGCGCGAGCGCGAACTGATCGCGCTGGCGGTTCAACTGGAACGAATCGCGGACGGGCATCTTCAAGACATTCTCGCTGAGTCCGGCACCATTGAGGCGATCCTGGCGCAAACGCGCACGCTCGGCCTCCGACCGAACGACACGCTGGTCAGCGCGGTCGCGCAAGCATTCCATGCCGCGCGCATGCCGCTTCCGAACGGGGGCTAAGATGATCGCGGACCCGATCAACACGGCAGGCATTGCGGCGAAGGCGGGCGATGCGGTCAAAAGTTGGCCGCTTTGGTTGTGGGTCGCGGCCGCGCTGGGGCTGACGGCGCTCGCGCTGGCTCCGCCGTTCCGGGCTTTGGTCCCCGCGCCATACGCGCCGTTCTTGTGGTTCGCGATCCTCATGGGGTGGATCGTGGTCGCGACCAAGAGTGCATCTCATCTGCCCGCATGGCAGTCCGGGCGCGAGGCGCACCGGACCGCCCAAATGAAATTCGTCGCCACGCCGATTGAGAGTCAAAGCTTCTGGGCAATCGCAAAACAGACTGACGGTTCTTACGTCACGCAGATCACGGTGCGGTGCATGGTCAAGAATCGCACGGACGAGCCGCTTCATCTTCTGAAAGCAAAACTCATGCGGCCCAAGATCAGCGGCGAGGAGCTACCGGGCTTGGTGACGATGCAGGCCCCTGATAGCAACATGCACGGCACCGCGTATGTATCCGGTTACAATATACCTGCCGGGCATACGCTCCCTGCATCGGCGACGATCCTTCATCGCGGCATGCCGAAACAGCGCAGCGGCACGATGACGGCGACGATTGAGTTTCACGACGCCGACACGAACCGCGTTCGGATGCCGATCGTCCTCAATATGGCAAGCCCGCCCGGCCCGGTGAGATCGGATTGGCTGGCTCGCTTCGGACTGCGGGGTTAGAGCACGGTGGCCTCGCTCTATTCGGATGCGCAGATAACCGAACTCCATGAAGGCAGGACGACAGCGAACCGCGCGTTCACCAATCTACGTGAGCGTTATCTTGTGCGCGGCTATAAGGATGCCCGTGCAGAGGAACATGCCCAGCATGGATTCTCGCGAAGGCTCGGGACCCTCATTCGTGCCGTCGATCTCCTGTTCGATCTTCTACCGCCCGAATTGGACGCGATACCGGAGCGCGACACTGTCGTTGATGCGACCATCGCGATTCAGTCCTTCATGCTGAATACGTTCGGTTGCTTGGACAACCTCGCTTGGATTTTCGTCTACGAGAAGGGCGTGACGAAGCCGGACGGAGCGGCTCTCGATCCGCAATCCGTGAGTCTAGGCAGCAAAGCCGTCCGCGCTAGTGCTCTGACTCATTCGGAGGATACGGACAGTCTGTCGAGCTTGGCCAGGATCGAAGCGGCGGATGCCTTCCAGACGAACGGTTTTGGCTTGGCGTTGTGTTCGGCGAGGTAGCGCTTGATGACCGACTGCAGATCGACCAGTGAATGGAAACTGCCGCGACGGATGCGCTTGCGGGTCAGCACCGAGAAGAAATTCTCGACCGCGTTCAGCCAGGAGCCTGAGGTCGGGGTGAAATGAAACCTCCAGCGTGGATGCCGTTCGAGCCAAGCTTTGACCTTCGGATGTTTGTGGGTGGCGTAATTGTCGACGACGGCTTCGATCATTTTGCCGACGGGCACCGCGCGCTCAACCTCGTTGAGAAAGCGAATGAACTCCTCGTGCCGGTGCTGTTGCATGCAGCGGCCGATCACGCGGCCGTCGAGCACGTTGAGCGCCGCGAACAGCGTCGTCGTGCCGTGGCGCTTGTAGTCATGCGTCATGGTGCCGCAGCGTCCCGGCTTCAGCGGCAGCCCCGGTTGGGTGCGGTCGAGCGCCTGGATCTGGCTTTTCTCGTCGATTGAAAGCACCACGGCATGCGCCGGCGGGTCGAGGTAGAGCCCCACGATGTCGACAAGCTTGGCCGCGAACGCAGGATCGCGCGAGCGCTTGAAGCTGCGGACACGATGCGGCTGCAGCTTGTGCGCCGCCCAGATGCGCTGCACCGAACTGAGCGAAATACCAACGGCTGCGGCCATCGCCCGACCGGTCCAGTGCGTCGCCTGGTGCGGCGGATCGGCGCAGGTCAGCGCCACCACGCGCGCCACCGTCTCCGCGGCGATCGGCGGCTTGCCGGGCTTGCGCGTCTTGTCGCGCAGCAGACCGTCTACGCCCGCTTCGGCAAAGCGCTGCTGCCAGCGCCAGATCATCGGGCGGCTGACGCCGAGTTGGGTCGCCACAAGCTGAACCGGATCGCGCCCCATCGACGCGAGAACAACCCGGGCACGCTCCGCATGTTTCTGTGGCCGGTTGCGATCCGAGGCGATCGCGTCCAGGCGCGCTCTATCCGGGGGGCTTACGATCACGCAGACTGTTTGTGCCATGCGACATGATTCGCACACATTCCAGCCGGTGTGAATCAGCCGAATGGCTCAGAGCACTAGGTTCTCCAAGGAGTTCTCAGACTATATTGCCAGCCGCGATGATTGGTTCAAAGCCATCAAGGATTTTCGCGATGCGCTCGCTCACCGGATTCCGCTTTACATCCCGCCGTTCATAGTCACGCCGGATGTAGTGGACGAATACAACCAACTTGAACGCGCATCGGGTGACGCTATGCGCGGGCGCGCGTTTGAGGAATATCACCGGCTACAAGCCGAGCAAAAGAAGCTGGGCCGCTTCCGACCGTGGATGAAGATC
>JAKAXS010000381.1 GCA_021816505.1 Pseudomonadota bacterium | reverse complement strand
GAATCTCGCGACAGGCCTATTCTACAAGACCCAAGCCGAACCTCCTTGGAAGATCGCAGGGATGCGGCCGGGCGTCTGCTACGTCGGGTTGGTCTTCAAGCTCCTCCCTAACCATCCCGACAATCACGCCTGCTGCGCGGCGCAGATGTTTCTGAGCGAGGGAGATGGCGTTGTCTTTCGCGGGGCGAACGGACCGTGGCAGACCGAAGACAAGGAATTCCATCTCAGCGACTCAGCCGCGGAGAAGCTGATCAAGACTGTCCTGGATACGTACAAGCAACGCTTCGGGAAATACCCAAGTGAGCTGTTCATTCATGGTCGGACAAAATTCAACGATGCGGAGTGGGAGGCATTCAGCAAAGCGGCTCCTGAAGGCACCAATGTCGTGGGTGTGCGCATCCGATCGACCCATGGCGAGACGAAGCTCTTCCGCGATGGCGACTATCCTTGCCTTCGCGGCACGGCGATCCGGCTCGGCGACAAAGATGCCTTTTTGTGGACAACGGGATACGCGCCCCGCATCGACACCTATATTGGCCCAGAGACGCCGAACCCGCTGTTCGTGACCGTGCTGCGCGCGAGCGGTGAATTCCCAGGCATCGATATCGTGCTGGCCGATATCCTGGGGCTCACGAAAATCAACTACAACGCCTGCAATTTCAGTGATGGCCTGCCGGTCACCATTCGTTTTGCAGACAAGGTCGGCGAAGTGCTGACGATGGGAAGCGCCGCCGGGGCGGAGCGGCAGCCTTTCAAGTTCTACGTCTGAGCGCGAGATCGAGCGCAGCCCCTCTGCCTTCGTAATTGGTCGGCAATAGGTCAATCGAATAGAGGTGCAGGGAGGCGGTGGGCTCTCGGGGGTGAAAGTCTGCCTCGATCAATCGCCCCGGTTCATGGCAGCTTCGATTTGCGCGGCGGATGCCAGAATTTCATCGAACCCTGGTGGCGTCCCGAAGATCATGGCCGTGGTATTCTCGTAGTCGCGGTGGAGCGCATCGATCATTCCGTCGATGGGCGCGATCGCGAATGTGCCAGGGGCGGCCGAAGCGAGGTCGTAGTCCGGCCGATCGAAGAACATCCGAGCGTGCCGGACACAATCTGCGCCGAGATCGCGGTCCGCGAGCGCCGCCTTGCCGACCGCCGAGGCGAGCAGGCAATGCAGGTCGTAGTAGTGTCGCGACACACGCTGGCCTTCCTGCCGGAGAACGCCGCGGCGCTCGTACCAACGGCGCAGGCCATGGGCGATGACCATCTTGTCCCAGAAGGTGCGCGTCGCCTCGATGGTGGTCACGTCGCCGACCGCCAGGTCGAGGCCGGGGGCTTCCTCGCTGATGTAGGGAAGGATCGTGACCGGGCCGTTGGGGTCGAGTGCCGACTTCGCACCGGATTCGATGCGCACGACGGGCCGAACATAGGCGCCGTCGCGTGGTTCGACCTCGGGATACCAGACGAGCAGCGTCTGACCGTCGGGATCGGCTTCGTCGACCTCGATCCGCCCGGCGCCGTCGGCGATCTGCACTGCAAGGAACTCCCGGAGCGGTCCCGTGACATAGGCCCGGCACGCATCCCGGATGGCGTCGAGCCTTGCCCGACGTTTCTTGGTGGATAGTGCTTCCAGCTCCTCAACCGACGCCGGCTCATGAAGGTCGTCGCGGAATACCGTGATGTCAATGTCCTCAGAGAAGCGCCGGATCAGGCCGTAGGCCTTCGAAAGCGATGTGCCGCCCTTGAAGAGGAGGCGTGGGCCTCCAGCGGGACGCTCGTGATAGAGGGCGTTCAGAGTCCAGCAGACCCAGAAATCTTTCTCGATATTGCCGACCGGCGCACCCAGTCGATTGGCCGTCGCAAGAAACAGATCGAGCCGGTCGCGAGGCGCGGCCGCTATGAACTGTTTGTAGGCCGCGGCCGTCATGAACGCACCTCGGCGACGTCGGCGGAGGTGAGCAACCCGCGGACGAACTCCTGCATCCAGATTGGCAGAGCGGAGAGGCCTGCGCGGAGATCATCTTGAATCTCTTGCCCGTGCTGAGGGTCGGCGAGCAAGCGTCGCAAAGCAATCTGGACACGCTGACGCTCGCTATCCTGGGCCAGCATGTCCTGCATCCAGTGCAGCGCCTGGACGACCCGCATGGCGGGTCGACCGGCCCAATAGAGGCGGCTGGGCGCGGCGAACTTGAAGTGGATGTCCTGGTTGCCGAGCTTGATCGGCTTCAGCCGCGCGTCGGCTAGAACCTCAATGCGCGCGGGAACGGCGGTGGTGAGGCCGAGATCGTTGGCGGCGGTCATGCCGTCGACGACAACGCGCACCTGGTCGCGGCGGGCGACAGCGCGGATGACGGCGCGATAGTCCGGCACGGTCGGGCGGCCAGTCAGCTCGTTCTTGCGGGGGCGGTCGTAGAGACCGCGATCGATACGGCGTAGATCGCCCGCGGTAGTAAGGCGTTGGAGGGTCTTGTCGATGACGGCGCGGCCGCCGAGATCGGCGAAGTCGCCGGGCGTCCAGACCTCGTCCGGGCTGGATGCGATCCGGGCGAGCAGCCGGGAACGGAGGTCGGTGTCTTGCGCCAGAATCGCCATGTCCGAAGGATGCTACATATTTCGGACAACCGCAAGGAGCGTCCGAAGGATGCTACATTTTTCGGACAGCGAGCCGGGCCACGCCCCATGATGCTCTCGGAAGGCGCCGACAGACAGAAGCACTCGTGTGTCCACCCAGTCGGCTCCCGTCTTGTCACGACGCCGTCTGGAACTCCCTCTCGTCTGTTTTCTGGGATTCCTGCGAATGGCGCCCGCCACGCCGGCGCGGGCGGACGATCGTCCCCTTGCCGTCGAGAATATCGGCCATCTCCTCAGCGATGCGATCGGCCGCCATTCGCAGCGCCTCGTCGATGTGAACGTAGCGTTGGGTGACGCCGCGCGACGCGTGCCCCAAGAGCGCGGCGATGGTCAGCTCGGAGAAGCCGAGATCGCCGGCGAGGCTCGCGAAGGTGTGGCGCAGCGTGTGCGGGGTGACGTCGGCGAGCTTGGCGCGATCGCAGATACGGTCGAGCACGCGGACGACGCCGATAAAATGCCCTTCGCCCCAGTCGGCCGGAAAGAAGAACGGCGACTTCGTCTTCGGCTGATCGAGCAGGAGGTCGAGGGCGGCCTGCCCAATCACGCGGTTCTGCGCGCCGCTCTTGGTGTCGGGGAAGCGGATCGCGCCTTCCTCCTCGTCGATCCAAGGCCGCTGAACGCCGAGCCCTTCCATGCGGCGAAAGCCGCTCAGCAGCAGGAAGCGGATCGCCGCGAGCCCGGTCGGGTGCTCGCCATCCTGAGCGGCCTCGCGCAGCGTCTTGCCCAGACGCTCGATCTCGGCGCGACTAAGTCGTCGTTCGCGCGGTGTGCTGGCGAGCCGGCGCACGCCCTTGGCAGGGTTGCTCGGGATTTTCCCGACCCGCATCGCATGCTCGAAGATCGCGTGCAGCGTCGAAAGGGTCCGGCCGGCGACGCCTTCGCCGCCGGTGGTCGCGCCGCCGCGACTGCCCTTGCGCACCTTCGCGGTCTTGCCGGCCGCGATGTCCGCCTGGGCCGCCTCGATGTCGCCGAGCTTGAGGGCGCCGATCTGCCGGCGCCCGAGCAGGGGCTTGATATGAGACTCGATGCGGCTGCGATCCATCGCCAGGGTGGAGGTTTTGATCGGCCTCCGCCGCCGACCGAGTATCCGGCCTGCCTCGGCGTCGGTGAGATACCAGTCGCAGAGTTCGGCGACGGTGATGCGGTCGCCGGTCTCCGCTAGATCGGA
>JAKAXS010000380.1 GCA_021816505.1 Pseudomonadota bacterium | reverse complement strand
TCCGATCTGAAACCTCAACGCAAACGTGATTCACCGATCAATTTGATAAAACTCTTGAGAAAGTACTGCGATGGACGGTGGCTATCTCGACGACGCGGAATTCGACGAGGCTATGTCGCGCGATGGCCGCTTTCGAACGCTTTACATTCGCTTGGCGGCGGATGGCGATAACGATGCGGCGACGGTCCTGGCGGAAATGTTGCGCACGGAGGCCGTCAAGGGTAGCTCTGTCGCGCAAGTCGGTTGGGGACACATGCTTATGTCGGGAGTGGGTACGGCACGCGATCGCGACGCGTCGTTCCGCTGGTTCCGGATCGCCGCACGGCAGGGCAATGCCGATGCGTTGAACATGGTGGGACGCTGCTACGAACTGGGCCGCGGCGTTGCCGCTGACCTCGCCGAGGCCGCACAATGGTATGAACGCGCCGCCCGCTCCGGCCACGCTTGGGCGCAGTTCAATCTCGCGACGCTCTTCGCGCAAGGACGTGGCGTTCCAGCTTCTGAGAGCCGCGCAGTCAGCTTGCTCGTGCAAGCGGCCCGTCAAGGGAATCCAAAGGCCATGAACATGCTGGGCCGATATCGCGAAGATCAACCGGGCGCGAGCCGCGTCAAAGCCACCCGATCGGCCGCCTTCTGGTATCGGCGCGCAGCAGCCGGCGGATGCTTTCGCGGGCAGTTCCATCACGGCCGGCTTCTCGCAGACGCGCAGCGATGCAGCGAGGCGATCCGTTGGTTCTCCACGTCGCTCGGCCGCGCGCCTGACGATTTTCGCCGGGACGCACTCGACATGATCAGCCGGCATCCCGATGCGTCCGTTCGCGCGCTTGCCCATGACGAGGCATATCGCGCGTGAACTCCACC
Organism: Pseudomonadota bacterium; assembly: GCA_021816505.1. Classification (GTDB taxonomy): domain Bacteria; phylum Pseudomonadota; class Alphaproteobacteria; order Rhizobiales; family Hyphomicrobiaceae; genus JAKAXS01. Next base: position 2,928 of record JAKAXS010000380.1, on the reverse strand, counting down.
TCCACCGCACGCGCCACAGCTTCGACCCCGGCGAGCCGTCGCATAGAACGGCAGAATCGCCGCGCCTGGTGGATGAAGCAGCTGCGGACGTGGCATTGGATCAGCGGATCGCTTTGCCTGGTGGCCACGCTCATGTTTGCGGTCACCGGCATCACGCTGAACCACGCGGCGCAGATCGAAGCCAAGCCGGCGGTCATCACCAAGGACGCGAACGCGCCGGATGAAATCCTTGCCGCGCTGAAAAGCGAGCCCGAGAAGGGACGCTCCGCCGTGCCGGCAACGCTCGCAGACTGGATCGAAAAGACGTTCGGAGCGTCCGCGAAGGATCGTCAGGTCGAGTGGTCGGCCGACGAGGCTTACGTCTCGATGACGCGCCCGGGCGGAGACGCCTGGGTGACGATCGATCGCGAGACGGGAGAAGCGAAGTTCGAGCATACCGATCGCGGCTGGATCGCCTATCTGAACGACCTGCACAAAGGCCGCAACACCGGCCCCGCGTGGAGCTGGTTCATCGACGTCTTCGCCGTCGGATGCCTCGTGTTTTGCGTGACGGGCCTGCTCTTGCTGCAACTCTACGCCAAGGGTCGCCCCATGACGTGGCCGATCGTCGGTTTCGGCCTGGGCCTGCCGATCCTTCTTGCAATCCTGTTCATTCACTAAACGAGGAAATCATGCGCGTCCTGCTGACCATCACGACGAGCGCCCTGCTTGCGAGCCCCGGTTTCGCCGCGGGCCTGGAAGTTAAGGTGGAAATTCCGAAGCTCGACGTCTCGGAATATCACCGCCCTTACGTGGCGATGTGGATCGAACGGCCGGACAACACCGTCGCCGCAAACCTTGCCGTCTGGTACGACGCGGCCAACACCAAGGACAAGGGCGAGAAGTGGCTGAAGGACATGCGCCAATGGTGGCGGCGCACCGGCCGCGAACTCAACATGCCGGTCGATGGCTTGTCCGGTGCGACGCGTCCCGTCGGGACGCATGAAGTCAAATTCGAAGCCGGCCATCCGGCGATCGCAGCACTTCAGCCGGGAGAATACGAACTCATCGTCGAAGCGGCCCGCGAGGTCGGCGGTCGCGAAGTCGTGCGCATCCCGTTCAAATGGCCGGCCGACAAGGAGGCCGCCGGCAGCGCCGGTGGCAAGGAAGAGCTCGGCGCCGTCTCGCTCGTCGTCAAGCCATAGTCCGAGGAACACATCATGAAGAAGCAGCTTCTTATCGGCCTCGCCCTCTTGGCCTCCATGCCGGTCGCGGCGCAGGCGCACCGCGCGTGGCTCTATCCATCCTCGACGGTTCTGTCCGGCGATACGCCCTACGTCACCGTCGACGCGGCCGTGTCGAACGAACTCTTCTATTTCAATCACAATCCGATGCGTCTCGACGGCCTGACCATCATCGGACCCGACGGATCGAAAGTCGAAGCGGAGAACAAGAACACCGGAAAGTACCGCAGCACATTCGACGTTCCTCTCAAAGGCGACGGCACGTACCGGTTGTCTGTCGAAAGCGACGGCCTGACCGCAAGCTACAAGATCAACGGCGAACGCAAGCGCTGGCGCGGGAAGCCGGAAGACTTTGCCAAAGACATACCGCAGGACGCCGAAGAGCTGAAAGCGACACACAACCAGCGGCGCCTCGAAACATTCGTCACGCGCGGCAAGCCGACCGAAATCAAACCGAACGCCACCGGCCTCGAACTGAGGTCCAAAACGCATCCGACCGACCTCATCGCCGGCGAGGAGACCACGTTCCAACTCGTGCTCGACGGAAAACCTGCAGCGAATGTCAAAGTCGAGGTGGTGCCGGGCGGTAGCCGCTATCGCGACAAGGTCGGCGACTTCGCCGTGACCAGCGATGCGGAGGGTGCCGTGAAGATCAAATGGCCGGAGCCCGGCATGTATTATGTCGAGGCCAGCGTGGAAGACGAGAACTCGGCCTTCAAGGAAGCCAAGCAGCGGCGTGCAAGCTACGGCGCGACCTTCGAAGTGATGCCGGAATAGCCGGCGCCGCATGTCCGTCGAACGCGCAACGCGGCGCCAGTCCGAAGTCCTCGTTCCGCCGGAACTGCCGCTTGGCGGATTGCGCCGGGGTGGAGCCCTCAAAACGCTTTCCGGCGTGACGATGGGCACCATCTGGCGCGTCGCGTTCGTCGATCGAGGGACACGTGATTGCGGCGGTATCGTCGACGTGCTTCAGCAGCGCCTCGGCGGCATCGTCGAGCAGATGAGCACGTGGCTGCCGACATCGCACATCAGCGCTTTCAATGCCGCGGCGCCCGGCACCAGCCATAAGCTGCCAGCTGATTTTCAGACTGTCATGTCTTGCGCCTTGGATGTCGCTCATCGATCGGCTGGTGCGTTTGACCCGACGGTTGGATCCCTCGTCGCGTTGTGGGGCTTCGGCGCCGCCAAAGGCCCGCCCAGCATTCCCGCACCCGAAGCAATCGCCGAGATCCGCCGACGCGTCGGGTACCGTCTGATCCAATGCGACCCAGAGTGCAGCCGGCTATGCCAGCCCGGCGGCATTGCTCTCGACCTGTCGTCGATCGCGAAGGGCTTTGGTGTCGATGCGATAGCTCGCTGTTTGGACGCAATGGCGATCGACAGCTATCTGTGCGAGATCGGAGGCGAGTTGCGCGGCTCCGGATGCAAGCCGGACGGTTCACCTTGGTGGGTGAAACTGGAAACACCTTCCGGCTGCCCTGTCGAAAATACCGACACGATTTTGGCGCTCTGCGGAAAGTCCGTCGCCACCTCCGGCAACTACGTTCAGTACTTCATCGCCGACGGCCGGCAGTTCGGGCACACCCTCGATCCGCGCACGGGGTACCCGATCACACATGACTTGTTGTCGGTCTCGGTCATCGCCGACGACTGCATGACCGCGGACGCGCTCGCGACAGCGATCCTGGTGCTGGGGCCGAATGAA
>JAKAXS010000379.1 GCA_021816505.1 Pseudomonadota bacterium | reverse complement strand
AACTGAGCGTCTCCGCCGAGGCCGATGACGTGTCGCGTGGCGCGGTCAAACTGCGTGCCGGCCTCGACGCCTTCGCGTTCACCGCGGCCGACTGTACATGCCTTGACGTAGGTGCTTCCACCGGGGGCTTCACGCAGGCGCTCTTGGCGGCCGGCGCAACACGTGTCTACGCGGCGGATGTCGGGCACGGCCAGCTGTCGGCGCGGCTTGCGGATGATGCCCGCGTCATCAACCTGGAAGGCCGTGATGCGCGCCATCTCACCGCCACCGATGTTCCCGAGCCCATCGACGCGATCGTGGCCGACGTCAGCTTCATCTCGCTGACGAAGGTTCTGCCGCAGGCGCTTTCGTTCGCTCGGCCGAATGCCTGGCTGGTCGCCCTCGTCAAGCCGCAGTTCGAAGTGGGGCGCGCCGATATCGGCAAGGGCGGCATCGTACGTGACCCGGCCGCGCGCGAGGCGGCCGTTGCGACCGTTCGCGACTGGCTGGGCGCTCAGAGTGGCTGGCGCGTCGTCGGAACCATCGCTTCGCCGATCGCCGGTGGCTCAGGCAACCACGAATTCCTGTTAGGGGCGCGACATGACTGAGCCGCACGAGGTGACGATCGACAGTCTCGGCGCGCAGGGCGACGGCGTCGCGCATGCAGCCGGCAAGCCGCTTTACATCCCTTACGCCTTGCCGGGCGAGCGCTGGCGCGTAACAGCCGACGCTGCGCCGGAGCGGCTCAGCGCGTCGCCGCAGCGGGTCTCCGCGCCTTGTCCGCATTTCGGCACGTGCGGCGGCTGCCTCGCGCAGCACATGTCGGACGACCTCTACGACGCGTGGAAACAGGATATCGTCAACCAGGCGTTCGCCCATCGCGGCATCGCGGCGACCGTCGCGCCGCTGCGCCGGATCGGCCAGCGGTCCCGCCGCCGCGCTGCTTTCGGCGTGACGCGCACCGGCGGCGCGATCGTTCTGGGCTTTCGCGAAGAGGGACAACATCGCCTCGTCGATATTGCCGAGTGCGTGGTGCTGCATCCGAAAATCCTGAGCGCGCTTCCCCATCTGCGCCAGCTCGCGGACATCGTGCTGCCCGCGACGGGCCCGGGCGCCCGCCTTCTCGTGACGCTGCTCGATCAAGGGCTCGATGTGTCATTTGAGACGACGGCGAAAGCCTCGGCGCCGACGCTGCAGCGCATCGCCCAGCTGGCGCAGAACGCCGGCATCGTGCGCTTGTCCATCGGCAGTGAGATCATGCTGTCCGTCCCGGCGACATTGCAGCTGGGCCCGGCCACCGTGGCGCCGCCCCCCGGCGTCTTCCTGCAGGCCGTGCCAGAAGCCGAGCAGCTGATGGTCGACCTCATCGTGTCGGCGCTGCCGAAGACGAAAGCCGTCGCCGATCTGTTTTGCGGCCTCGGCACATTCACATTCGCCTTGGCCAAGCGCAGCCGTGTGCTCGCGATCGACGGTGACAAGCGCGCCGTGGCCGCCCTGGCCACTGGTGCGAAGGCAGCAACGGGCCTCAAACCGATCGAAAGCAAAGTGCGCGACCTGTTCACCGACCCCTTGAGCGCGCGCGAACTGGACGGCATCGACGCTGTCGTCTTCGATCCGCCCCGCGCCGGCGCGCAAGCTCAGTGCGAGCGTTTGGCGAAGTCGAAGGTCACGACGGTCGTCGCCGTGTCGTGCAATCCCGCGACGCTGGCCCGTGACGCGCGCATTCTGATCGACGGCGGATACAAGCTGGGCCAAGTCACGCCGATCGACCAGTTCGTCTACACGCCGCACATCGAGGCCATTGCCGTGTTCCGCCGCTGATCACGGATAGAGGCGCGTCTTCGTCCACGGTGCATCGGCGGAGGGGCGGCGGAAGACGATACGGTCATGCAGGCGAAACGGCCGGTCATGCCAGAACTCGATCTCCACCGGCGTCACCCGGAAGCCCGACCAGTGCTCCGGGCGAGGCACCTCGCCGACGCCGAACTGAGCGGTGTACTTGGCCACTGACTTTTCGAGCGCGAACCGGCCCTCCAGCGGGCGTGACTGGTCGGACGCCCAGGCGCCGATGCGGCTCAACCTCGGCCGGCTGGCGAAATAGTCGTCGGCTTCCGCCGGCGTGACGGCGGTGACGCTGCCCCGCACGCGGACCTGCCGGCGCAGGCTCTTCCAATGAAACAGGAGCGCGGCCCGAGGATTCGCATGCAACTCGGACCCCTTGGCGCTTTGCAGGTTCGTGAAGAAGACGAAACCGCGCGTCGGCCCGGTTTCCTGAGTATCGAGGCCCTTCAATAGCACCATGCGCACATTGGGCATTCCGTGGTCGTCCACAGTCGCCAGCGCCATGCCGTTGGGATCGTTGGGTTCGCTACCGGACGCCTCGCCCAGCCAAGTCTCGAACAGCAGGAAGGGTTCGGAAGCGTCGCTGAAATCTCCGGCCGGCGCCGCTTCGGTGCTCATGATCGTCTCCTCGATAGGCGGTCGGGCTTAACCCATGGAAATCGCGCGTACAATTGAAACCGGAAAACGCCGATGCAACACTACGAAAATAGGCGAAAACGTATAATTGGAACACCATTTACTGAACGCCTGAGTTGAAAATTACGCAATGTTGTCAGGTGGATAGCCGGGCAAGACTCAGGGATGAACGGAATAATTACTTGTTGCTGCTAGTAAATATTGCTGAGCGCCAGGTCTTCACCCGACACTCCCATGCAATCCTAAGAAACGATGTTCGACGCGTACCCAATGAATTTGTTCGCCCGTTATCGCCAACCAAAGTTTGTTCGCGCCCTGCGGCAGCAAGGCGTTGCGGGCAAGATGTACGCCGTGTCGATCGCGAGCATTGCTCTTTTTGCGGCGCTGATGATCTACGTCGCGAGTTTCGCCGCCCAGACGCGCGCGAACATCGAACTCGTCGAGCAGCAGGGCCTGCGCGGTGCAACCCTCGTGGCAGAACTGGAACGCCTGCAACAGAACCAGCACGGCCTCATTCTGTCGTTCTTTCTGACGCCCAACCATACCTTCAGCAAAGCTGACTTCGAACGCCTCAGCCAAATCACCAATAGCCTGCAGGCACTCGATGCGCAGGCACCCGGCGGATCCATCATCGACTCCGAGGAGTTCGCCACCCTTCGGATGCTCGCGGCCGATCTGTTGGACGAAGACGGCAAATTCGACAGGCAAGACAAGCTCGCCACGCTCCGCGTGTTTCTGAAAGTGTCGACCAGCGTCGACCGCCAGCTCCATGCCGTCGTCGCCGCGCGTTCCGCCAGCGTTCATGAAGCGATGCAAACGATCGCAGCCATGGGCGATACCCTGGCTTGGCGTGTCGGCGCAGCTGCGGTGCTGCTGCTGGTCGTCATCGTGCCGCTGATGGTCTTGAACGTGACGCGGTTCGTTCGTCGCATCAACGGCATCACGCGCACGATGCATCGCATCGCCGATTGTGAAACCGGCATCGACGTGCCCTCGACGGTAGACGTCGACGAGATCGGCGAACTGGCACGCGCCGTACAGGCCTTCAAGCGCAACACCATCGCCCTTCAGCGCAACAGCGACCAGATGCTGAAGCTGAACGGCTGGTTCGACCTGGCGCTCAGCAACATGCAGGGCGGTCTCTCGATCTTCGACCAGAACCAGTAACTGTTCTTGTGCAACGAGCGCTACCTGGATCTCTACGGGCTCCCGAAAGAGTTCGGCAGGCCAGGAACGCCTCTGAAAACCATTCTCCAGCACTGGAAAGATTTTGCCTGGACCGGCGCGGCGGAAGACCCGGATGCGACGTTCGACGTCGATAGAGCGCTCGAGGATTACGCTGAGACGG
>JAKAXS010000378.1 GCA_021816505.1 Pseudomonadota bacterium | reverse complement strand
ACGGTGATCTCATGCGATTGCGCGAGCGCTTGAGAGGGTGCCGACACGGCCACGGCCGACGCACCGGCCATCGCGGCGAGCAAAAGCCCCTGAACTTTCGAGCCAATTTTCAGCATCTGCAAATCTCCAACATCAAAGACACGGCCCGGACCCTAGCAGGCTATGCGCAGACGGCACTGCTGCGCCGACGGAAATATCCGCAGCGTGGCAGGAGAGGGACACCCAAATGCAGGAGGCGAAAAAATGAAGCGATGACAGACGCTTCAGATGCCGCGAGACGGACACATCAGAACTTGAAGTCCAGCCGGGCGCGACCCAGGTCAAGATCCACGTCGCGCTCCGCTTTTCCAAGCAGCACCGGCGAACCGAGCACCGCTCCGCGACCCTTCAGATCCGCATGGAGATATTCCATTCCGAGGATCACGTGATCGGTTAGGGCGTAGTTGGCCCCCGCGCCATAGGTGAAGCCGTCGAGCACATCGCTCTGCCGGTTGGAGAGCGGTGTGACCGGATCGTCGAACGTCATCGTGTGGTCCGCTCCGGCGATCGACCAGCCCGCCGTCGCATAAGCGAGCCAACGGTTGTGGGCGTATCCGACGCGTGCCAGCGCCGTGACCAGCCAATTTACGCGCGACTCGCAACGTGACTGTAATGGAACGAACGGATCGACGAAGCAGGCGGTATCGTTGGTGCCCGTGATGTTGGCCCCGGATAGACCCAGTTCGGCCCCGACAACGAGATTGCCAAACTGTCTGTTCACGCCGACCTGAACGCCACCAACAGCACCCGACGTGCCGACGTCGTCACGGAGATCAAACGGAACGCCGAGATCGGTTTCCTGCATCGCCACGTCGCCTCTGGCGCCACCGGCATGCACACCCGCGTATGCGCCGCTCCAACTGAAGCTGCGCGGCCGCTCGGCCTGCGGAGGCGCCGCGTCAGAGAGATGACCGCTGGTTGGCACCACGGCACTTCCCGTAACGATGACGGACGGCACGTCCGCTGCCCGTGCCACGACGTGATTGCCACCGCCCTCCAGTCGCTCGACGCGCTTTTTCAGCGCCGCGTTTTCATCGGCCAGTCGTTGATTGTGGGCTTCGAGCGCATTCAGCCGGGCGACCACCGTTTCCAGAGTATCCGCCTGAGCCGGCGCAGCGAGCGTCAGCAGGCAGATCAGGGAAATAAACGGAATAGTTCGCATGCGGTATTGCTCAATAAATTTTAACCTTTTGCAGAATTACAGAGATTCGCGGCCGCAGGCCGTAGCGGAACAGACACAGACCGCCTAGCTTTTCCCAACCCTCGATGCCCTGAACATCGGCCCGCAGGAGACCTATGAAGTCATTTGTGACAGCGATCGCTTCCCTTGCAACCGGCTATCTCGTTGGCGCCGTTGGCGGTTATGCCGCCGTGCAATCGCTCTCGTCGAACACGCACGACCGCGCCGTCGAAGCCGCGATGACGGGTGCGTTCGTCACCGGCCCATTGATTGCGGTCTTGGCTTTGGTGGGCTGGGCGTTCGTGAACTGGTTCCGCCGCTCGCGAAAACCCGTCTGACGACCACGTCAGTTAACCGTCAGCCAAATCGGCCTATACTGGTAGGCCCGAGAGTGACGACGCCAAATGGGTAACCCCCGTGGTCCTGCTGGTGTGCTTGCAAGCGGTTACTCTCGGGCACCAGCGGCGCGGCCGGCCAAGCGGCAGCTACCGGACTGACTTCAGGTCCGTCACCGCGCTCGAAACTGACCGATTTCCTGTGAAATGGTACCGCCTCCCCGGCTCGAACGGGGGACCTCTAGATCCACAATCTAGCGCTCTAACCAACTGAGCTAAGGCGGCACGGGCGAAGCGGCTCGGGCAGTCAATGCACCGCCGCTCGCGGACTGCGCAAAAACACGCAAACACCCGCTGTAGTCAAGGGAAAATAAGCCGTAGTTGCGGGTCAGCCAAGGGCTGCCGCCGGCGATCTTAACGCCACGTCCGCGCCTTAGCCGTTCGGCTTCACCTTGGCGGCCGCGTCGGTCATCATCCGACCCAGATCCTGCGCCTGAGAGGCATAGGCCTGCATCTGCGTCTGAGCATATTTCGTCTGGATCTCGACGTATTCCTTGAGATCCCGCGCCCGCGCCAAATCCGATGCGAACCGGAACGACTGATCGATATTCTGCTCGGCGTAGCGCATCGCCCGAGCCTGGATATCCATCGCGCTCGCCGCCATGGCACCTTGGGATTTCGACACCATGTCCTGCGCCTGGCGGGTCATGTCCATGAACTGAGAATAGGCGCTGCGCGCCTGCTCCACGTTTCGTTCGGCGATCTCTCGCACAGCTTCGGGAATTTCGAACTGCGGTGCTTCGTACATCGGCGTTCTCCTCGTGGTCTTGTTCTATTTTCCTGTATTAGGCCCTTTTCCGATTGACCCTGCAATTGCTAATCGCCGCCGGCTCTGACCACGCCGGTCGATCCGCAATCCGCCGCGAGCGGTGCGAAAGCTGACAAAATTGTATAAGGTCTGCGGCTAGCACGTTATCAATAAACGGCATTGCCCGATAGCATGCTGTGCACAATCAAAAGCGCTCGCTGCGAGGCCGCCTGGACGACGCAACTATCCTTCGCGAGATTGCCCGTCACATTCGCGACGGCATGGATCGTGCGCACGCCGTCGATGGCAACCAATCACCCGTCGACGCACCTGAGGCGACTGCTCATCGCCCGGATCTGATCTCGCGCCTCGCGCACGAATTGCGTTCGCCGATCAGCGCAATCGTCTCCGCCGCGGAGGTGATGGCCGAGCAACAGCTCGGGCCACTCACCAGCGCCCAGTATCAAGCCTACGCCGAGAACATCGCAACAAGCGGCCGCCACGCCCTGGCCGTGATCGACCGCGTCCTCGAAGACTGGCAACAGTCCGACACCGGGACCAAGCTGGATTTCGTCGAACTGGACTTGAACGCGCTCGTCGAACGCACGGTGTCCGTACTGCGTCCGCTGATGAGCGAACGCCGTCACAGCATCGTCACGCAGCTCGAGGACCGCTTGCCCCATGTCATCGTCGACGCGACGAGCCTGCGGCAGATCCTGTTGAACCTGATCAACAACGCTGGGAAGTACGCCATCGAAGGGTGCGACATCACCGTGGCCACCCGATACGTGCTCGACGGTCCCGTCATCCTCGAAGTGTCCGACCCCGGTCCCGGAATGTCGCCAGAAGCAGTCGCTCGCGCCTTGGCCGACACCTCGAAATCGACGCCCGAGCGGGAAGGCGGTCTGGGTCTGCCGCTCGTTCGCCGGCTGGCTGCGGCAAATGGCGCGACGATGGCCATCGACAGCGCGCCGGGCACGTCGACGTCCGTCACGATCACATTCGTGAAAAACAAAGTTATCCCTATTTAGCAATGCTTGCGGCTCACTCTGCAGACCCGCGACTCGCGATTTTCAGGCGCCTCTTAGATTGATTCTAACCTGCTGAGATTGTTGACGAACAGTCTCACGACTGCTCTATTGCCACCGCTTGCGAAGCCCGAAGGCGCAGGCGATCTTAACGATCCCGAGCAGCCGATGTGGGGCCTTGAACCTCACGATTGGAGAATTGCGTATATGTCCAAGACCCTTACGGCCGCGCGCGCCGCCTATGCGCTCGCCACTCTCGTCGCTGTTACGCTCCCGCTCTCCGCCACGTCCGCGAAAGCCGACGGCGAAATCAACGTCTACTCCTATCGCGAGCCGGGCCTCATCAATCCGCTGCTCGAACAGTTCACCAAAGAAACCGGCATCAAGATCAACTCCGTCTTCGCGAAAGATGGCCTGAGATCG
>JAKAXS010000377.1 GCA_021816505.1 Pseudomonadota bacterium | reverse complement strand
GGCCCATGAAGATGCCGCGCAGCATCTGATACTGCACGTCGACGCCGGATTCCTGGCACGTCGGGATGTCGGCCCAGCTCTGGTCCGCCGTGACTTTGTCGGTGTAGGTGCTGCGTGCCTTGTCGAAGATGCAAAGCGGCCGGAGAGCGCCCGACTTCCAGTGCGTCGCCGCCTCGATCGGGTTGTTGACGGTGGAGGTGACGTGTCCGCCCACCAGCTGCGTCGCCACCGCGCCGCCGCCCTGATAGGGAACGTAGGTGAACTTCTTCGGCGCCGTCTGCTTTTCGAGCGCGACCGTGATGATCTGGTCTTCCTGCTTGGAGCCCGTGCCGCCCATCTTGAAGGTCTTGTCGTCGCCTGCCTTCACGGCGTCGATGTACTCCTTGGCGCTCTTGTACGGCGTCGAGGCGTTCACCCACAGGATGAACTGATCGAGCGCCAGCATCTGCACCGGCGTCAGTTCTTTCCAGTTGAACGGAACGCCCGTGCCGAGCGGCGTCGTGAACAGGTTCGACAGCGTGATGATGATGGTGTGCGGCTGGGCGTTGGCCGACTTCACTTCGATGAAGCCTTCAGCGCCGGCGCCGCCGCCCTTGTTGACCACGACGACCGGCTGCTTCATCAGGCTGTTCTTGGCGATCACGCCCTGAATGAAGCGCGCCATCTGGTCGGCACCGCCGCCGGTGCCGGCGGGCACGATGAATGTGACCGGGCGAACCGGCTCCCACGCCTGCGCCGCGACCGGCATCATGCCTGCAACGAGCGCAGCCGCGGCGGTAATCAGGCGCGCATTCCTTGAACGTGTACGCATCGGACCTCTCCCCTAATGCCTGCGCGAAGCAGGCTTGATTTTGCTGTTGGTTCCTACCGGCATCTTATGCTGCTGATGCCGTGTTCTGTGGCCCTCTGATGCACTCCTTCAGCCATGTGAATGCCGGCCAGAACAGCAGGATCAGGCCGAGCGCCATGATCGTGCCGGATAGCCAGTTGGAGAAGAAGACGCTGGCGCTGCCCTGGCTGCCGAGCAGTGCCTGGCGGAAGGCCTCTTCGGCCTTGTCGCCCAGCACGATCGCCAGCACGAGCGGCGCGAGGGGGTATTTCAGCTTGTTGAAGATGTAACCGACGATGCCGAAGCCCAGCATCATCCACACGTCGAACATCGAATTGTGGACCGTGTAGGCGCCGATGACGCAGACGACCAGAATGATCGGCGCAATGATCGGGAACGGCACGCGCAGGATCGCAGCAAACAGCGGCACGCACGTCAACACGATCAACAGGCCGACGACGTTGCCGAGGTACATCGAGGCGATCAGACCCCACACGAAATCATGCTGTTCCACGAACAGCATCGGCCCGGGCTGAAGGCCCCAGATCATCAGGCCGCCCAACAGCACTGCAGCCGTGGGCGAACCGGGGATGCCGAGCGTCAGCATCGGCAGCAACGCCGACGTACCGGCGGCATGCGCGGCCGTTTCGGGCGCGATCACGCCCTCGATCTCGCCCTTGCCGAAATTCTTGCCCCGGCGCGAAAAGCGCTTGGCGAGCCCGTACGCCATGAACGAGGCAGGTGTTGCGCCGCCCGGCGTGATGCCCATCCAGCAGCCGACCAGACAGCTGCGCACCGAGGTGGCCCAGTAGGACGGCAGCTTCTTCCAGGTCTCCAAGACCTTGCGGAAGTGCAACGAGCCGGTATTGCCCTTGAACGAGAGACCATCCTCGATCGAGCAGAGGATCTCGCCGATGCCGAACAGGCCGATCACGGCGATCAGGAAGTCGAAGCCCGACAGCATCTCGGTGAAGCCGAACGTCATGCGCAGCGTGCCGGTCATCTTGTCGAGGCCCACGGCGCCCAGCGCGAAGCCGAGGCACATGGCGGCGATGACCTTGAACGGCGTCCCGCGACTCATGCCGATGAAGCTGGCGAACGTCAGGAAGAAGACCGCGAAGAATTCCACGGGCGAGAACTTGAGCGCGAATTTCGCGACCAGCGGCGCCAGGAACGTGATCATGATCACGGCGACGAGCGCGCCGATGAAGGACGACGTGAAGGCCGCCGTCAAAGCCTCTTCGGAGCGCCCCTCGCGCGCCATGGGATGCCCGTCGAACGTGGTCGCCACCGACCATGGCTCGCCGGGTATGTTGAACAGGATCGATGTGATCGCCCCGCCGAACAACGCGCCCCAGTAGATGCACGACAGCATGATGATCGCCGACGTCGGCGGCATCGTGAATGTCAGCGGCAACAGGATCGCGACGCCGTTGGCGCCGCCGAGACCCGGAAGGACGCCGATGATGACGCCCAGAACAATTCCGATAGCCATGAGCATGAGGTTGTATGGCGTCAAAGCCACAGCAAACCCCTGCATCAGAGATGCGATATCTTCCACGTAGGCTTCCCAACCCTAAGCCACACGCTTTTGAACTTTGCAGTTCACGCGCGCGATCAATTCAGTGTGCCGTGCCCAGGAAGATCTCTCGCCCGTGGCGACCAACCACGGATAGTACCTTAGTCCAAGCTCATCAGCGCCTGCACCTTGCTGAAAAAATTCTTTCCTGACAAGCCACCACTGAGCTTTGCCGTGCGGGTGGCAGCAGCATGATTAATCCGCGACACGAAACGATTGCGGAAACGCGCTCGCGTGACGGGTGATGCTGCGCTGCGGTGAAAGCGTGAAGGGTCAGACGACGCCGTTGGCGTAGGTCATGACGACGTAGAGCCGGGCGGCATCCGGCCCGGTATTGCGGTAGACGTGCGGCTGGTCTGCCGCAAACAGCAGCGCTTCGCCGCTCTTGAGCAGCACGGGCCGCTCCCGCCCGATCGTGACTTCGACGGCCCCTACCTCGACGACGAGGTTCTCGCGCGTGCCGGGCGCGTGCGCCTTCGCTTCCTCGCGATGGCCGGCGGCAACGGTCACTTCGTAGAATTCGACACGGCGTTCGCCGCCGATGGGAAACAGCGCCCGCGCGACAAAACGCCCTCCGCTCGACACGATCGAGCGGGACTTGCCCGGCCGCAGCACCTCTGTCTCGACGGCGTCTTCGGACGTCAGCAAGCCCGGGATAGAAACATCCAGGGCGACGGCGATCTTTGCCAGCAGCCCGACGGTCGGAACGCTCCGGCCCGTCTCGATCTGCCCGAGCATGGCGCGGCTGACGCCCGACCGCTTGGCCAAGCGTTCCAGTGAAAGCCCCTGCCGGCGCCGAAGTCTTTTCAGATTGTGACCCACGACGCGGGCGAGGACTGCGGGTGCGGCGGCGGCCCGCTCGACGATGTCGTCCAGCCCGGCCTCGCCGATGATCTTCCGGGCCATGATTGCCTGAGGGTTCAAGTCGGCGCTGAGGCCGGCGGCGATGTCGCTGTCCAGGAGTTGAGACATGGTTCGCTCGCCGGCCTTCGCTGCTGGGTGGCACACGGCTTCAAGCGGAGGCTCGGACGATCCATTGCGTCGCCGGGAGAGTTTATGGATCGCCCGAGTTCCCTCGTGCTCAAGTCGCAGGTCCGAAGCTAGGACCTCGCCCGGCACATGCGAACGAAGAAGAAATGCAAAGCTTATATGTCAGGGCGCCCGCGAAAATTCGTCCGTTGCCGGACAAGCCCCGTCAGCGCTGGAGGCCGGCCGTCGCGCCCGCGTCCGGGAGACCGGCGGAGAGAGCCGCGCCGAGCGCCGCCGGCCCGGCTTTGCGCGCCAAGCTCTCAGGTACGATCCACGCGCGGTAGCTGCCGGCGCGCACGGCGCGCGCGCAGCTGAGCCGGCCGCGGTCGACCGCGCACGTCCCGTCGATCTTCAGCATTTGTGTCTCGCGGCGGTAGATCG
>JAKAXS010000376.1 GCA_021816505.1 Pseudomonadota bacterium | reverse complement strand
GACGTGGAGCCGGTCTGGCGCACTTCGCCGTTGACCTTGAGTTGCATGGCGAGGCTGTGCGGATCGGGCAGCTCGTCCTTCGTCACGAGCCAGGGGCCAAGCGGGCCGAACGTTTCAGCGCACTTGCCCTTCATCCATTGGCCGTTGCGCTTCATCTGGAAGCGCCGCTCGGACACGTCGTTGCAGATGGCGTAGCCCGCGACATAGTCGAGCGCGTCTTTTTCGGCGACGTATTGCGCGCGTTTGCCCATGATGAAGGCGATCTCGATTTCCCAATCCATGCGATCGGAGTTGCGCGGATAGACGACGTCGTCGTTCGCGCCGCAGATGGAATTGCCGAGCTTGTTGAACAGGATGGGCTCGGCCGGGATCTCCTGCCCGGTTTCCTTGGCATGGTCGGCATAGTTCAGGCCGACGGCGATGAAATTCCACGACCGGGCCACCGGTGCGCCGAGGCGGGCGCCCTGCGGCGCCAACGGCAGCGACGCGGGATCGATCTTGGCGAGCCGCGCCAGACTGTCGGGCGCGAGCACGTCTGCCGTGATGTCGGCGACGTGCTGCGTCAGGTCGCGCACGTTTCCATCGGCGTCGATGAGCCCGGCCTTTTCCGAGCCGCGCGGTCCAAAGCGTACCAGTTTCATTTGCTTTTCTCTTGAGCGATCCCAACCCAGCGCTTTGACTAAGGTCGAAGGCGCGAAGCGTCAACGGATGGATTGACGCCGGAACCGTCGGGGAAACTCGATTGTTCAACGTGAAACAATCGGAGCTTGAGCATGCCGGGAGCCAAGAAGGCGAAGGACGCGACCAAGGCGCCGTGGCGGAAGAAAAATCCGAAGGCGAAATCGAAGACCTCGCGGAAACTGAGCCCCGCTCAAAAAGCCGAAGCCAAGGCTCGCGCGGCAAAAGCGGGCCGGCCCTACCCGAACCTCGTCGACAACATGGCCGTCGCCAGGAAGGCGAACGTACGCAAGACATGAGACGGCCGATGAGACCGTGCCGGCACGCCGTTTGTTGCGATTATCTCATCCGACATCTCACAGCGCTGGACATTCGACACAATGAGAACATATCATGAACAATGAAATGCAGGATTCGGCATGGACGATAAGGTCAAGACCAAACTAAGCATCCTCGCGGATGCCGCCAAGTACGATGCGTCGTGCGCGTCGAGCGGCGGCGACAAGCGCGATTCCATGAAGTCCGGCGGCATCGGTTCGCTGACGGGCAGCGGCATCTGCCATGCTTATGCGCCGGACGGGCGCTGCATATCGCTGCTGAAAATCCTGCTGACGAATTCCTGTAAGTACGATTGCGCCTTCTGCATCAATCGCCGGTCGAGCAATGTGCCGCGCGCGCGGTTCTCGGTGAAAGAAGTCGTCGACCTGACGCTCGGCTTCTATCGACGCAACTACATCGAAGGCCTGTTCCTGTCGTCCGGCATCATCCGTGATAGCGACTACACGATGGAAGAGCTGATCGCGGTGGCGCGGTCGCTGCGCGAAGAGCATCAGTTTCGCGGCTACATCCACCTGAAGACGATGCCGGACGCCTCGCCCGAACTGATCGAGGAAGCGGGCCGATTCGCGGATCGCCTGTCGATCAACATCGAACTGCCGCAAGAAGACTCGCTCGCGAGATTCGCGCCGGAGAAAGACAGCCGCGACATCCGCAAGACGATGGGCGCGTTGCGCTTGAAGATCGACGAGCAGACCGACGCGCAGAAGCAGAAGACGAGGCAACCTCTTCGACGCCGTTTCGCGCCGGCGGGCCAAAGCACGCAGATGATCGTCGGCGCGGATGCCTCCACCGACGCCGACGTGCTGACCACGAGCACGACGCTGTACAGCGGCTATCACCTGCGCCGCGTCTACTATTCGGCTTTCAGCCCCATTCCCGATGCGAGCACCGCGCTGCCGCTGAAGCCCGCACCGTTGGTGCGCGAACACCGCCTCTACCAGGCGGACTGGATGCTGCGCTTCTACGGCTTTGCTTTTCTGGAAATCGTATCGGCGACAGACGCAGGCATGCTGGACCTGACCATCGATCCGAAGCTCGCCTGGGCCATGCGCAACCGCCACGTGTTTCCCTTCGACGTGAACCGGGCGAGTTACGAAGAGCTGCTGCGCATTCCGGGCCTCGGCCCCACGGCGGTGAAACGGATCGTCGCCTCGCGCCGCTGGCGCCGGCTGCGGCTGGAGGACGTGGCGCGCATCACCCGTTCGATAAAAACAGCACGGTCGTTCCTGACAGCTGAGGGCTGGCATCCCGGACGCTCGCTCGATGTCGCCAATCTGCGCGACCGGCTCGTCCGGCCACCCACGCAACAGATGGAGCTGTTCGGCTAATGGCGCGGCTCGTCGTCCTGCCTTCGGAGGCCGACTTCGCCGCGTGGCGATCCGAAGCGCGTGCGCTGATCCAGGCGGACCTCACTCCGGAACACGTGGTCTGGTCGGTCGGCAGCAGCACGCAGAGCGGCGACCTTTTCGCTTCGGCACCTTCGAACATCGCCGCGGCTCCGACGTCAGCGTCCGCTCCCTTCACCGTCCCGGCGCGCTTTCTCGATCTCGCGCCGAGCGTGATCTGCCACAGTGAACCGGAACGGTTCGCGCTGCTCTATCGATTGTTATGGCGGTTGCGCGCCGACAAGCACCTGATGGAGGTTTCCTCCGATCCCGATGTGCGGCTGGCTGAAACGCTGGCCAAAGCCGTGCGTCGCGACAAGCACAAGATGACCGCGTTCGTGCGTTTCCGCGAGGTGGCAGCCGACGGCGGCAGCGTGTGGATCGCGTGGTTCGAACCGCAGCACCACATCGTCGAGGCGACCGCGCCATTTTTCATGCGCCGCTTCACGGGCATGACGTGGTCGATCCTGACGCCGCGCCTCAGCGCGCATTGGAATGGAACGGCGCTGTCGTTTACGGCCGGTGCGACCCGCGCAGACGCGCCGACGGAGGATGCGCTGGAAGATCATTGGCGAACGTACTTCGCCAGCATCTTCAATCCCGCGCGGCTCAACACGGACGCGATGCAGCGCGAGATGCCGAAGAAGTATTGGAAGAACATGCCGGAGACGGCACTCATACCCGATCTTGTGCGCTCGGCGCGCGAGCGGACGCGAACGATGCTGGCGAACCCGCCGCCGATGCCCCGCGTTACGGTCGCGGACCGGGAGGCAGCGATGGCAAAAGCGCGCGTGGCGGCCGAAGCGTCAGACAATGCGATCACCAGCCTGCGTGCGCTGAACGCGCTGCTGGATGGCTGCCGCCGCTGCCCGCTCTATCGCGACGCGACGCAAGCGGTTCCCGGCGCCGGCCCGCGGTCGGCCGAAATCATCTTGATCGGAGAACAACCGGGCGACCAGGAGGATTTGCAGGGCAAGCCCTTCGTCGGGCCAGCGGGGCGGCTGCTTGATCAGGCGTTGGATGCAGCCGGACTGCCGCGCACGGCTGTCTACGTGACGAATGCCGTCAAGCATTTCAAATTCGAACCGCGCGGCAAGCGGCGGCTGCACATGAAGCCGAACACGGCAGAGATCGACGCGTGCCGTTGGTGGCTTTCGCACGAGATCAAGCTGATCCGGCCGAAGCTGATCGTTGCATTGGGCGCCACCGCGGCGTCGAGCCTGCTGCAGCGGCCCGTGAAAATCGGCGCGGAACGCGGACAGGCGATCGCGCTGCCCGACGGCGCCACGGGGCTGATCACGGTCCACCCGTCCTACCTGCTCCGCTTGCCGGACGCCAAGGTTGCCGAGATGGAACGCAAAAGGTTCATCGCCGACCTGGAGACCGCCGTTCACCTGGCGCGCGACCTGGGGGCCAGCCTGGAAGCGGCCTGAGGGACGATAGCGATCATTAATCT
>JAKAXS010000011.1 GCA_021816505.1 Pseudomonadota bacterium | reverse complement strand
CGTGCTTTTACATCGCGCTCGCGAGCTTCTGCGCCATCTCGTTCAACGCCAATCTGCCGCGCTGCGTTTACGCCGTCCTGTTGGGGGGCAGCGTTCCGCTCGTCATCAGCCTCGTTCACGTGGGCACCGAAAGCGCGCTGATCCTGGCAGCGCTCTACATAGCCAACATCGCCGTACAGGTCATCGCGGTCCGCAAGCAGAACAACGATTTCGTCGCCGCCGTTCGCATGCACCTCATTGCGGAAGCAAGCCGGCAGGACGCGGAGATGGCACGCAGCGACATCTCACGCGTCGCCAATACCGATGCATTGACGGGCCTTGCCAACCGGCGCGCACTGCTGAACGCCATCTCGTCCCGGGCTGCCGAGGACGCACAGGGTGCACCCTTCGCGCTCGGGCTGATCGATCTGGACGGCTTCAAACCGGTCAACGACCTCTACGGCCACACGGCGGGCGACGAGGTGCTCTTCACGGTCGCCAATCGTCTCAAACTTTCGCTCGGCCCCGATACGATCGTCGCCCGGCTTGGTGGCGACGAGTTCGGCTTCATACTCGTCGACCCTCCCAAGGACGCCGCCTTGCTGCAAGGGATTGCGCAACTCGCCCTCGACTCGATCGACAAGCCGATCGCTCTCGATGAAGGCACCACGCACATCACCGCGTGCTGCGGGATCGCGCGCTATCCCGACGTCGCGACGGCACCGAACGAACTGCTGCAGCGCGCGGACGAAGCCCTTTACGCGGCAAAACGCTCCGGCCGGGGCAGCGCGCTGATCTATGACCAAGAACTCGAAAGCCGGCAGACGCGACGGTTACTTCTCGAGACGCGCATGCGCGCATCCATAGCCGATCGCTCGTTCGACCTCGCCTTCCAGCCGATTCAAGACCTCAGCGACAACACCATCGTCAGCTACGAAGCCCTCGCCCGCTGGAATGATCCGCTGTTGGGGCCTGTGTCGCCTGGCGAGTTCATTCCATTGGCCGAGCAGATCGGCCTGATCGGTCCGCTTTCCGACGTCCTGTTCGATCGCGCGCTGCAGGAAGCCGCCACCTGGCCGCGCGGCGTCTCGCTGTCGTTCAATCTGTCGCCGCTCCAGATCCACGATCCGAGGTTTGCCTTGCGGGCGCTCGCGACGTTGAGCAAGCACAAGATGCCTCCAGACAAACTGATCTTCGAGGTAACGGAGACGGCGCTTCTCAAGGACCTCGACCGGGCCGCCACCGTCATCGAGCAGTTGCGGCACGCAGGTATTCGCATCGCCCTCGACGACTTCGGCGTGGGCTATGCCGGGTTCAGCTATCTGGAGCGCCTGACCTTCGACAAGCTGAAGATCGATCGCAGTTTCGTGAGCGGCATGACGGACGACAAACGCAAGCGCCAGATCGTCAAGGCGATCGTCGAGATGTGTCACAGCCTCGACATAAAGTGCATCGCGGAAGGCATCGAGAACGATACGGAACTCGTTCACCTCAGGGCGATAGGTTGCGACGCGGGCCAAGGCTATCTGTTGGGGCGGCCAGGCCCTCCGCCGCTGCTCCAGGCCGACGGCGCAGACGTTCGCGCGACTGCCTGACAGATTGTATCAGCCCAGCTAATCGGCACCCTGGCAAAATGCGATTGGACCCCGGCCAGCGCATCGCCGATGCTCCTGAACGTCCGGACAACCGGAAGTTCTAAAGGAGGAAAATATCATGAAGACTTGGATGAAGCCGCAGGTTCGCGAGCAGGAAGTCGGCCTCGAAGTGACGAGCTACCTTCCCGCAGAGATCGACGTCATCTAAAGACGTTCGCATCTTGCGACACCGCGGCGGCTGGAGAGATCCAGCCGCCGTTTTTATTCGTCTCTTGCCGCGGCCGTTGTTCCACGGAAGCCCGTCGCCAACACGTACAGCTCTGCGCTGTCCGAGCGGCTTGCCGGTGGC
Organism: Pseudomonadota bacterium; assembly: GCA_021816505.1. Lineage (GTDB taxonomy): Bacteria > Pseudomonadota > Alphaproteobacteria > Rhizobiales > Hyphomicrobiaceae > JAKAXS01. The sequence continues at coordinate 14,347 of JAKAXS010000011.1, read as the reverse complement.
TTCACATGTTTGACGCTGCGAAAATTCCGCTTCAGCAGATCCAGCAGATCGCGCTCCGTGCCGCCCTGGAACACCTTGCAAAGGAATACGCCGCCGGGACTTAGAACGTCGCAGGCGAAGTAAGCAGCGGCTTCCGCTAGCCCCATGATGCGCAAGTGATCCGTGTTGGCGTGCCCAACCGTGGGTGCGGCCATGTCGGACAGAACGATGTCGGCCTTGCCGTCGCGCAGCTTCGCCTTGAGGTGATCTTCAGCCGCTTCGTCGGTGAAGTCCTCCATCAGGATGTCGACACCGGGAATCGCATCGACGCCCAGATAGTCGATCGCGATCACTTGTCCGCGACCCTCGAGTGATTTGACGCGATCGGCCGCGATCTGGCTCCATCCGCCCGGCGCCGCGCCGAGATCGATGACGCGTTGACCAGGCTTCAACAGCCGTTCCTTGTCGTCGATCTCACGCAGCTTGTAGGCCGCCCGCGAGCGGTATCCGTCGCGCTTCGATGCGACGACGTAGGGATCGTTCAACTGCCGGTCCAGCCAGCGCTGAGACGACGTCGTTCGCCGTCGCGCCGTTTTCACCCGCACGCGAAGACTGCGCTGCCCGCCCCCAGGTCCGCTTCCCTTGCCGCTTCCCGATGTGCTTTTCTTGGTGGTCATGTCGCTACCGTCTCCGCCGCGCCGAGCGGTAGACGCCATCTTCCCGCATCAGGGTGGAGAGGATGCCTTCGCGCAATCCGCGGTCGGCAACCCGCAAGCGTTCGCAGGGCCAGACGCGCAGTATCGCCTCGAGGATAGCACATCCCGCCAGAACGAGGTCGGCGCGATCCTGCCCGATGCACGGCTCCGCCACGCGCTCGTCATAGCTGCGTTTCAGCAGGCTGTGGGTCACCTCCTGCACCTCGCTGACGGCCAGCCAACACCCATCGACGCGCGAGCGGTCGTAGCGTGACAGGCCGAGCTTGATTCCGGCAACCGTGGTCACCGTTCCCGATGTGCCGAGCAGATGCACATTCGCGCCGGCGGTGCGGCTGGTGAAATCGTGCTTCTGCTCGAACGGCGTTATCAGACCGGTGACATAGGCGACCATCGCCTCGAAGCTCTCGGGCGTGACATGCTGCCCGCCGAACTTCTCCGCCAGCGTCACCACGCCGAGCGGCAGCGACGTCCACGCGGCGATGTGCGAGGGCGCCTCGAACCGCTCCACGTGATGCGACGGCTGTCCCGGCGTACGCAGGTCGAGCCAGATCAGTTCGGACGAGCCGCCACCGATATCGAATACCAGAACGAAATCGGCGCGCGGATCGATGAGAGACGCACAGCCGGAGACTGCGAGCTTCGCCTCCGCCTCCGGTGTCAAAATCTCGATCGCGAGCCCCAGATCGCTGCGCACACGTTCGAGGAAATCCGGAGTATTGCTGGCTGCGCGGCAGGCCTCCGTCGCGACAAGCCGCGAGCGGCGTACGTCGCTGCGTGCGATTTTCGAAGCGCAGATGCGAAGCGCGTCAAGCGTCCTCGCCATGGCCGCCTCGGACAGCGTGCCCGTGTGCGCCACGCCCTCGCCAAGGCGGATGATACGCGAGAACGCATCGATTACCCGAAAGCCGCGCCGCGATGGGCGCGCGAGAAGCAGCCGGCAATTGTTGGTGCCCAGGTCCAGCGCGCCATAGACCTCGCCGCGCTCGCGCGAAACGTCGGCCCCGCCGTCCCACGATGCCGGCACTGCGCCCAACGATGGTTGCTGAGAAAGCCCGGGAATGCCGGCGTCACGGGCGTCTAGCCGTTTGGCGGACACGTTCGGCCCGTCGTCGTCGCGCAATCCACCCACGGCGTTTTCCCCAGTGCTTGGATCCGCGAACCGACCGGGTTAACCACCCTGTGGCGCTCTCAAGCGGCTTCTGGCTGCATCTGAGGTGGCAGTGTAACAGTTCGCGCGATCACGTAAATAGAGCAAACTTCGGCGCAGCCTTAACGCAATGAAAGCCCAGGATGACATCGCAATCTCTGCTGCTGCGGACGGCATTGGCACTGTTCTTCGCTGCTGTGCAGCCGGCGTTCGGCCAAGTCGCTGGCTCGGGGGAAGTGAACGACAGCCGGCAAAACCTGATCCGGGCCTATCCTGAAATGCTCGAACGGGTCGACGGAGACGACCTTCTCTTTCGCGATGGAACACGATTGCCGTTCGGCGGCAGACAAAAAGACCGACCGTTCGAAGCGTGGCTCGCCGCACCGACCCTTGACGACATTTTTGCGCTCCCCTACCCGACCGGCGATCTGGTTCCACCTGCGAAGAACCAGGATCCCGGACGCGCGCGACCGGCGCAACTGTTCGACAAGATGTACGGCGACTGCCGCAAGGGTGAGGTCGAGCAGCACCTGACGACGATCCGCTGGTTGCCGCGCAAGGCCAATCAGCCCCTGCGCGTCACCCGCATCAACGGCGTCGATCGCAAGCTCGCCGCGATTTCAACCGAACTCGACGCCTTGCCGAAGCGATTCGACGTCTACCTCCATCCCGTCGCCGGAACGTACGCCTGCCGCGTGATTGCCGGCACCGACCGCCCGTCCGCGCACGGGCATGGCATCGCCATCGACATCGCCTTGAAGCACGCTCACTACTGGCGCTGGTCCAAGGCATCGCCAGACGGCACTCTCGAATGGCGCAACGCCATCCCGATCGAGATCGTCCGCATCTTCGAGAAGCACGGCTTCATCTGGGGCGGCCGCTGGTACCACTACGACACCATGCATTTCGAATACCGCCCCGAACTGCTTCCGTGACCCCTGCCACGCAACGCGAGCACGGTGACGATCTCGAAGGAACGCAACGCCCAACGCTTCGCCCGGTGCCACCGCCTGTTTCGCGTTGCCTACCCCGTGTTTCGCCGGCTCATTTCGGTCAGCCGTCAAGCGAGCCTTGACTACCGGGACGCACCTGTTATATCGCCCGCTTGCGGCCGTTCCGGCGACCGCCGATCCTGGCTTGATGGGGGATCGTCTAATGGTAGGACTGCAGACTCTGACTCTGCCTGTCTAGGTTCGAATCCTAGTCCCCCAGCCACACAGTCTGCCGGTTGCAGACGTCTTAACCGGAATCCTTGCAAGCACGACAATAACGTGAAAAATCCGATAGATATCCGTTAGACGTTTGGCCGTTCCCGAAGGCACAGACTTCTGTCGCCTGATCTCACCACGAGTTTGCAAAGACGTCTCCGACGGCAAATGTGCGGGTGACAGTTTGGCAGCAGGTTTTGGCCGTAACCGACGTCAACCCGGATCTTAGTCTGCGAATTGAAGCTGACGGCACTGGGCGTCCCAATCCGCCGAAAGTGCCGTTCGGCACATGAGTTGCTTCAACGTCAGATCCGCCGGCTGTTGTCCTTCAAGGATCGCTCGCACGATCCGCGGTGCGAGGCAGGCCAGCGGTATGTGGGCCTGAACGTAGGATCGCGGGAGCTGCTCGCGGACAGCGAGCTGGGTTAGGTCCGCGATGCGCCCGGTTCTAATGTCCTCGAACCAGGCGTAAGCCCGCGCGATCGCCTGAACGAGTGTCGCGTCACGTCGCGTTATCACGACGCCATTCCCAATGACTAAACGCTGCTCGACACCACGCTTCGTCATGCGGACGGGTGCGGTGAGCGTGTGGAATGCCTCTGCGTCAGATTCGAGCGGCAATGGTCCCAATGCTTGACGCACTTCGGCTAGGTTCAGGGTGACCGCGATCGATGCCTCCGCGATCACGATCCGCGTGACTAAGGACTGCAGCGAAGTCCGCAGCCGAGCCAAATCCGGTTCGCGCAGAGACTGCGACAGTCGGGCTACTGCTTCGAGCACGGCCGTTATTTCAACCGGCGACAGGCGACCAAGATTGAACACCGACGTCAACTCAGCATGATTGTCCAGCAACCCAGTGATAGAGGTGACGACGGCAGTCTCGAGTTCGGTGGCCGGAACGCGCCAACGCTTGCTTATCTTGTCGGACTTGGCCTGCCCGGTTACGAGCGTTTGAGACACGTAGTACCGGTAGCGCAGACTGCCCCGCCGAGCGTGTGTCGGCGTCAAACGCTCGCCTGAGCTGTCGAATACAAGTCCTGCCAGGGGACTGGGAACATGCGCTCGTGTCTGGCTTCGATGCTCAACCCTGTTTTCCGCGAGACGCTCCTGAACTCGGGCCCAGAGCAAGGGCTCGATGATCGGCTGATGCAGCCCCCGATATCGGGCACCTTTGTGAACAACCATGCCGATATAGACGGGATTCTGAAGCATCAGATAAAGGCTGCCACGCGTCATCACATGTCCACCAACCGTCCGTCCTGACTGCGTGACGCGCTGGTGCGACCGTATTCCCCGACGGTTGAGATCATTTGCCAGGTCGCGGACCGAATTCGACCCAAGATATTGCGCGTAGATCAGCCGAACCTTTGCCGCCTCACTGTCGTTAATGACCAGGCCGCGATCCTTGACCTCGTAACCGAGGGGAACCGAGCCTCCCATCCACATTCCCTTCTGACGTGAAGCTCTAATCTTGTCGCGTATCCGCTCCCCGGCAATCTCACGCTCAAACTGCGCAAATGACAGCAGCACGTTTAACGTAAGACGACCCATTGATGTCGTCGTGTTGAATTGCTGCGTGACGGCTACGAAGGAGATGCCTTGGGCATCGAAGACCTCGACGATCTTCGCGAAGTCCGCTAGGGATCGCGTTAAGCGATCCACCTTATAGACGACGATCACATCAATCCGCTTCGCGCGGACATCTTCTAGAAGGCGCACCAAACCTGGCCGCGCCATGTTCCCGCCTGAGAAACCGCCGTCATCGTAGCGGTCAGGTACGACCATCCAGCCTTCATGTTTCTGGCTGAGAACGTAGGCTTCGCAAGCCTCGCGCTGCGCGTCGAGCGAGTTGAAATCTTGCTCGAGCCCATCCTCCGACGATTTTCGAGTGTAGATCGCACAGCGTGTGCTCTTATGCTGGCTCATCCCGCCCCCCGCGCTGCTTCAGTCCAAAAAAGCGTTGACCGCTCCACTTGGCGCCGGTGATTGCGAAGGCGATACCAGAAAGGCTGCGATACGTTTTGCCGTCCCAGACAAAGCCTTTATCCGTAGCCAGAACCTCATATGTCTTCCCGCCCCACTCTCGCAGCAACTTCGTCCCCGGCTTGATCCTGACCTGTCCTTGCGTGGGGACCGAGCGAGTGCCTTTTGCAAGGGCTAGCAGTTCCCGACGCATCGAATCTGGTAGCCCGCCCAACGCGCGTTCCTGCAAAACATAGCCGATAGCGTGCCGCATGAAGTTGATGCTGGCGTAGCGCGGCGGCTCCGTTCGATAAAGCCGCCGCCACTGCGCAACCAGATCGCCGCGTGAGGCGGGTTCGAGCTCCCGCAACGCCTGTCTCAACTTGTCGTGATCCGGCATCTGTCACTCAGCGCGCACGATAGCGTCGCAACTCACCGTCTCGCTTCTCGGAAATCGGTTCGAGTCCATGGCGTTTCCGCAAGGCGCCAGCCAGGAAGCCTCGCACCGAGTGCGACTGCCAGCCGGTTGCCGCCATCAAGTCGGGTATTGTGGCACCCTGCTTTGACCTGAGCAGAGTGATGACCGCCTCAGTCTTGCCGCGCGAAGGCGCCTTGACGGGCTCTGCGACGACAGCTTTCAATTTGGCTTTAGTGATGCGAGCCATGGCGTGTCTCCTCATGGCGGCACCAGCCAAATGCTGGTGCCCGCACCACCCAAAGCCCCGTAGTCATCCGGGGCTGCAGGAGACGTCGTTAGTGCCGCAAGTGACGCTCATATCTGGACGGAGTTCAAGTCACTTCGCGGGGCTCCTATCACTCGGGTTCGCTTCACTCGCGACCCGACGCCGCCATGGTCGTCATCACGATCCACCGCCTGTCAGAACAACCAAGGCGCCAGCAAGTGCCGCGACTTCTGATACGGCGGTATCAAGCCGGCTGGCCACCTCGCCTTGTTGCTGGGCTCCGAGCGATTTAGACTGACCGTCAACTGAGAGCTCGTGTGCATTTTCTAGCCGGGCCGACATCGACGCGAAGAGGTGTCGAATGAGCTCACGATCATCATCCTCCATCAGTGTCTTCTCCCCCAACCGCCAACACTAAACGGCTTGGTCTCCAAGAGAAGTCCAGGAAGAAAGTCGGTTGAACTGGATGTCTGCTTTGCCGAGGAAGCGGACCCCGCCGACGCTGCCTGAAATTGCGTTCGCTCTGAGTGGGGATGTCAGGAAAGCCGCCGAGAGCCGACATCTGCTGGCCGATGCAACGGGCCAAAAGCGGAACCGGATGCGCGGCCCGGCTGTCCTCGGGCGACGAGTTCTCATTCTATCAACGCGCAGACAGCGCGCTGTACTATGCGAAAAACCAGGGTCGCAACCGGATATTCGCTAATGTGAACGACGCTGCGCCTCGTCGGCTGCATGAGTAGGCGAGAAAGCGGGTGATCGTGTGCCTTCCGTTGCACTCGGTCGTTGTCCTGGTACTGGAATCGGACTGTCGTCACGATCTTCCAAGATGCGGCCGGCATCACCTTCAAGATCATCGTATTGATGTGAATTCAGAGACCAAAGAAAGGCGGCCAGGCCCGCCGCACCCATGAGCACGCCCAGGATCACGAGAATGGCGACGTAGTTCATGTCGCTACCTGCTCCCGCCAGCGATGCGACTCCGATCGCGATCGTACCGACGCGGTGCGCACCACTGACAATCGCAGCGCGTTGCCGATCACGACAACCGAGGAGAGCGACATCGCAATCGCCGCGACTAGCGGGGTGACTTGTCCCGCGAGCGCGAGCGGAATCGCGATCACATTATAGCCTATCGCCAGCGCGAAATTTTGCTTGATCAGGCGATCACTCGCGCGCGCAACCCGGACGGCCACTGGAACCGCCAGCAGGCCCTCGCCCATGAAGACGAGATCGGCGGTATTCCGACTGATATCGGCGGCGCTGGCGGGCGCCATGGAGGTGTGCGCGGCAGCCATTGCCGGAAGGTCGTTCAGGCCGTCACCGACCATTAGGACCTTATGGCCGGCATTCTTCAATTCACTCGTTCGCGCGAACTTCTCGGCAGGAGTGAGCGCGCTCCGCGAGATCGGCATGTTGAGTCTGGTTGCAAAGGCAGACACTGCGTGTTCGCTGTCGCCGGATAACATTTCGACATGCAAGCCATCATCGCGAAGCAGGGCGATTGCGGTTTTTGCGTCCGGACGAGGAGTTTGCTGCAAAGCGAACCGGGCGAGCGGTCGCCCGTCTCTGCTTAGAACGCAGTAGCTCGGCTCCATACCGTTAGATATCGTTGCCTTTGAAACAGCCCAGCTCGCACGGCCAAGACGTACTCGGGTCCCATGCTGATCGATTGCTTCAATTCCGAAGCCCGGTATCTCCCTTCTTTCGGACAACGAGGCTGGTTGGATCGAAGCCGAGTTGGCCGCCCGCCAGATCGCAGACGCCACGGGGTGGCTTGAAGAGTGAGCCAACGACGCGGCAGTACACAAGGCGTCCTTCGGAATCTCCGCAGCGTTCGTTACCGACATCTCCGCAAGCGTCAGCACGCCGGTTTTGTCGAAAATGACGGCGTCGACTTCAGCAAGGCGTTCCAGGGCGGCCCCGTCTCGCAATACGATCCCCTGATCGAACAGCCGTTGCGCCGCGACGACCTGAACGATGGGTACCGCCAAGCCGAGCGCGCAGGGACAGGTGACGATGAGGACCGCCACCGCGATTGTGAGCGCATAATGCCAGTCACCAAAGGCAAAGAACCACCCGACAAAAGCTAAGAGTGCCATCAGATGCACAACCGGCGCATAGAGAGCCGATGCGCGGTCGGCAAGCCGGCGGTAGTCGGAGCGGCCGGTTTGCGCCGCTTCCATCATGCGCTCCATCGCTGCGAGGAACGAACCATTCTTGTCAGCAACGGCTGACACGCGAAGGGGCGCGGCGAGATTGAGGACGCCGGCCACGACGCGCGCTTCGGGCCCGACGGAAATGGGCTCGCTTTCTCCCGTCACGAGTGACCGATCGATTTCGGAAACGCCGTCAAGGATGACGCCGTCGAGCGGAAACCGTTCTCCGGGCGAAACCATGAAGACGCAACCCGGATTGATGTCTGCGATAGGCCAGTATGCGAGAGCACCGCTCTCCTGCTCTACGAGCGCTCCCGGCGGAGAGAGGCGGCGTAGCCCTGCAATCGAGGACCGCGCTTTGCCGCGCATGCGATGATCGAGCACCCGTCCAATCAGCAGAAAGAAGATCAGTGACGCAGCCGCGTCGAAATAGGCATGAGCTTCGCCGTTCGCGGTGTCGTAGACGCTCATTGCGAAGGCTAGGAGAACGCCGACGGAGATCGGGACATCCATGTTCGTACGGCCCGCACGAATGGCTCTCCAGGCTGAAATGTAGAAGATGTTGCCCGAATAAAGGACGGCAGGTAGCGCGAGCGCAGCAGAGATCAGGTGGAAAGCCTGCCTGCTGAAGGCGTCTGCGCCTGACCACACGGAGAGGGAAAGCATCATGATATTCATGGACGAGAAGCCGGCGATCGCGACGGCCTTCAGAAGGTGCGTGTATTCGGCATCTCCATCATCATCGTCCGCTGCCTCGAACAGATGCGCTGGCTGACCGATGCTTTGAAGGGTGCCGATGATGTCGGGTGGAGCCTCGGCGTCTTCCCACGTCACTGACACTCTTTTTGTCGACAGGTTTGCGCGGGCCGCGCGGACCCCTGGCATGGCAAGCAAAGCGCGCTCGGTCTTTGACATGCAGCCGGCACACCGCAGGCCCGGCACCGAAAGTTCTGTGTACCGTAACCCATTCGGCATCGAGCGGCTTGCGAGTGCGATTTCGCGCTGATTGCTAACGTTCAATGTCATGAGCGCTCCCCTAGGTCAGCGCTTTGTAGCCATGCCATGTCGCATGTCCGAGAAGGGGGAATACGACGATCAGCCCGACCAGTCCGGTAGCAAGACTTAGCAAAAGCAGGCCGGATACGATGAACCCCCACGTGATCATCGGCAAAAGATTATTCCACACGGTCACGAAGCTCACCGCCATGGCCGTGAGTGTATCAATGCGCCGGTCGAGCATCATCGGAACCGCAAACACGCTTATGGCAAAGGCGAACGCGGCAAAAAGCGCGCCAACGAGTGAACCGACGACGACGAGCCCCACTCCTTCTGGAGTTGCAGCGATCACGTACGCGATCTGGTCCAGGCCTGGAAACGGCCGCACGCCGAAGAAAAGCGCGTAGAGGAGCACCGCAGCGCGGTTCCAAAGGAGCATGAGAAGACACAAGAGAAGCCCCATAAAAAAAATATGCGTGCCGGTGCGTGGTTGGACGAAGAGCATGCGCGTGAGGGTCGGCTCCTCGCCGCGTTCGATCGCACGGCTTTTCTCGTACAAGCCGAAGGCGAGGACAGGCCCAACGATCAGGCAGCCTGCAAGCGCCGGAAATGCAATGTAGTCCCAGCCAAGCGCGAACAGCAGAAAGAGCGAGATCATCGTGACGGCATAGATCGCGATCCCGTAGCCAAGGCTAAGCCAGGGTTTGTGGAACAGGTCGCGCCAACCTTTTGCAAGCCACGTGAATGGCGCGCGAAACGGCAGGTTGCGCTGTCGGGCAGCGTTGCGCGTCTCTTCGACACCGGACAGTTCAGACAGCAGTCCATAACGGTGTTCGATCTCGCCCATGATATTCTGTCCTTATCAGCAGCTCGATTTTGCCGCGCGAAACTGTTTTGAATCCGCGTCAGGTGCCTTCAGGTGCTCGACGCAATCTGGCTGGCTTCTGAACGCGACGTAGAGAAGGTGCGCATTCGCCCCGGCGAGGATGAGCGTGGCGGCAAACACCACGGCGACCACTAGAGAACGCGTCATCGGTCTGCCTCGCGTATCATCACGCGGCCTCTTAAGGTTTTTCGAGGCCAAGCGCGTGAACGTACAGGGCGAGGATTTTGATGTCCGCCTCGTTCAGGCGCGTGTCCCACGTCGGCATATGTCCTTGTCTGCCGCCGTGAATGGAGGTGACAAGCTTTTCAAGGTTGCCGCCGTAAATCCAGTAACGATCTGTCAGGTTAGGCGCGCCCATTTCTGCATTGCCCTTGGCGTCCTCGCCGTGGCACGCGGCGCAGTTGCCAAGAAACACTTCCCGTCCAGCTTCGATCGTCGCAATGTTTCTCGACGTGGAGAAAGTTGGATTGCTCAACGAGTAAACGTAACTCGCGACACTATTGACCTGCGAAGCATCAAGAAGGTTGTCGCGCCCGAACGCAGGCATCTGCGAAGTGCGGCTCTGCGCATGGGGAGAGTTCACGCCGACCCGAAGCGTCTCGGCGATTTTCTCCACGCCCCCGCCCCAAATCCAGTCGTCGTCGGTGAGATCCGGGTAGTTGTCGCCGCCCTTCGCGTCTCGGCCATGACACGCAGCGCAGTTATCGCCGAATAGCTGACGGCCGGTGCGCTTGACGATAGCCATGAGCGCGAGATCCGCCTGCACCTCGGGAAACGCAGCCTTTTCGATTTTGCTCATCCAGGAAGCCTTGGCAACTTCCGCGGCTCCTAGCTGTTCGGCGACCATCTTATGCTGGTCGGTTTGCAGAAGTCCTTTGGTGTAGGTGTCGCCGAGCGGCCACGTCGGCATCAACACCCACCAAAGTATCGCAAAGGCGTGTGTGACGACCAGGAACATCAGGACGCCGCGCGGCACCGGGGTATCAAGTTCCTTGATGCCGTTCCACTCATGCCCGGTGGTCTTCTTCCCGCTTGGAGGATCGATCTCTTCTACCGACATGGCTTGTCGTCCCGCTCGAGAATTTTCGATTTGGCGTCGCGAAACCGCTGCCGGTTCGACGGCCAGAACGTGTAGACGCACACCACTGCGAAAAAGCCGATGAGGTAGAAGAGACCCCAACTTTTTGCGAAGTGTACGACTGTGTCGTGGTCGACGATCATGGCGCGCGCTCGCTAGGCTGAGATGCCGCTTGTTTGGCGGGAAGCTCCACAAGGCGTCCAAGAACCTGCAGATAGGCAACAAGCGCATCCATCTCCGTGAGCTGCGTCGTCACGCCGTCGAACGCGCTAACCTGCGTTTTCTCGCCGTACCGCTTCAACAGATTGGCCGCGTTCTCGCTATCTGGCGTTGCCTGCGCTTCCGCGTCCTTGACTGCATGGTCGATCATCTCTTGCGTGTATGGCACGCCTATGGAACGCATCGCGTTCAGGTCCGACTGTAACGTCGCCGTCTCAAGCGGCGTGCGCGAGAGGAAACGGTAGGCGGGCATATTGGATTCAGGCGTTACCTCGCGCGGATTGTGGAGATGGGCAACGTGCCAATAATCGGAGTACTTGCCTCCGATCCGAGCGAGATCGGGTCCCGTGCGTTTCGAGCCCCATAACATCGGGTGGTCGTATTTGGACTCTACGGCAAGCGAGTACTGCCCATAGCGCTCTACTTCATCGCGCAGAGTTCTCACCATTTGGCTGTGGCAGGCGTAGCAGCCCTCACGCACATAAATGTTGCGGCCCGCGAGCTCGAGCGGCGTGTACAGGCGCATGTTCGGAGCGTGCTCGACGGTTTCTTGAATAGTGAAGAGAGGGGCGATTTCGACGATGCCGCCGACGCTGGCCGCGGCGATGATCGCAAGAACGAAACCAATCGCGGTCCGCTCGATCTTCCGATGAAAAAATTCGCGCATGGTCTTACTCCGCGGGCACGCGAGCATGGGCTGGGGATAGCGCCTGAGGAACATCGTCTGTAGCGGCTGGCATGAACGGCCGCTTTGCGGTCATCCAAATGTTATAGCTGCCGATGATCGCGCCCAGCAAAAACAGTGCGCCGCCAACGGTTCTCGCGATGTAGTAGGGGTACATGGCAACCAGCGTATCGACGAACGAGTAGGCGAGAGAGCCTTCCTCGGTATAGGTCCGCCACATCAGCCCCTGGATGATGCCGGAGTTCCACATCGCGAAGACGTAAATTAGCGTGCCGGCGATCGCGAGCCAGAAATGCGCTTCGACCAGCGCAGGCGAATACATTTGCGGTCTCTTCCAAAGCGCTGGAACTAGCGTGTAAAGCGATCCAAATGTGATAAGCGCAACCCAGCCAAGCGCGCCCGCATGGACATGACCAACGGTCCAGTCGGTGTAGTGCGAGAGCGAGTTGACCGGACGGATCGCCATGAACGACCCTTCGAAGGTCGACAGACCGTAGAAGACGACGGCTGCCATCATGAAACGAAGCGTCGCGTCGTCCCTGACTTTGTCCCAGGCGCCATTGAGCGTGAGCAGTGCGTTGCCCGCGGATGCCCACGACGGCACGAGCAGCATCACGGAGAACGTCATCCCGAGATTCTGGACCCAATGTGGAAGCGCGGTGTAGTGCAGGTGATGGGATCCCGCCCACATGTAGAAGAATGTGATGCCCCAGAAGCTCAGGATCGAGAGCCGGTAAGAAAAGATGGGGCGCTCAGCGCGCTTGGGCAGGTAGTAGTAAAGCATCCCCAAAAAGCCGGCTGTTAGAAAGAACGCGACGGCATTGTGGCCGTACCACCATTGCACCATGGCGTCCTGGACGCCTGGCCAAATGGTGTAACTTTTCGACTGAGTGAACGAGATCGGCACCGCAAGATTGTTGACGATGTGCAGGATCGCCACGACGACGATGAAGGCCATGAAGTACCAGTTGGCCACGTAGATGTGCGGCTCTCTGCGGCGAGCGAGGGTCCGCAGGAACACGACAAAGTAGGTAACCCAGACGACTACGAGCCATAAGTCGGCGTACCACTCCGGCTCCGCGTATTCCTTCGACTGGGTCACTCCCATGAAGTAGCCGGTGACGGCGAGCAGGCAGAAAAGATTGTAGCCGAGCAGCACGAACCACGGGCTGATTTGCCCAGCAAGCCGAACGCGCGAAGTTCTCTGGACAACATGGAAGGAGGTGGCGATAAGCGCATTCCCGCCGAATCCGAAGATCACGCCCGTCGTATGTGTCGGCCTTATTCTGCCGAAGCTGGACCATGCGCCGTCGAAGGCCAGATCCGGCCAGGCGAGCTGCGCCGCGACCCAGACGCCCATGAACATCCCGAAGACGGCCCAGGCCATCGAAAGCCCAATGCCAACTTTCGTTGGGTCGTCGTAGTACGAGTCTTGCCGGTCAATTCGTGGCTCTGGCGCGTCGAACCCCGAGATGACGAATGCGGCGATGACGGCGCAGAACAGGATGATGATGACGCCGTGAGCGGCGAAGGGATCGTCCCCACCGATGACCGCCATGAGCGCGCCCGTAAGGGCAACAAGGATGAGCAGACCGAGCGCCGATGTCCGTTCGTTCAACGTCAATTGGGCAATCACGCGAGCAACCTTTCAAATTTTTCCGTCGGCACGAACGCCGTGTTGCTATCGTTCGCCGCGTCTGCACGCTTCAAACAGATCGAGGCTGGGGCAAAAAGCTGGGCGCTCCGTTGTCGACTTCGCGTCGAGCCATCGCAGGCATTCCGCGCTGGCGGGGCATAGCAGGCAGGCAGTCCGCGCCGCTTGATAGGTTTTGGCGTGATCCAGCCGCGCAAGGCGCGCGCCGTCTACGTCAAGGTGCTTCATCATTTCATGCATGCGAGACGCCTGCCGCTCCACGCGATCTGACATGGGCCACATGGGTCGTTTCCTCCCAAATGTGCGGGTACGCCTCTAACGGGCCTTTCCGCGCACCACAGAAAAATGCCAGAAGCAGGCGATCGGGGATTTGATCTGAGTCAAAATCGGCTTGCGACCGAATGACATTGACGCCAGCGCCCTATTTCGGGGCGCGCTTATCCAAGGGCAGGGCTCGCCGACCGGTGCCAACGGCTGGATCGCCGTGCTAGTATCAGATCCTGGTCCTACGAGGCGTGTTGAGGCAGGCTCATGACGGAAACCATATGTTCAGGATGCTCCGTAAGGGAAGTCTCTCTTTGCGGCGCTCTCCGCGACGAAGAGCTGAGCGCGCTCAATACGATCGGGCGGCGGCATAAGCTCGCCCGCGGGGAGACGATGATGTGGGCCGGCGAGGCGAGCCTCTACTGTGGTAACCTCCTCTCGGGCGTCCTCAAACTCAGCGCCTCCACACCTGACGGGCGTGAGCAGATCGTAGCGCTGCTTTACCCTACGGACTTTATCGGGCGGCCCTTTGCCGAGGCGATCGATTTTAGCGTCAGCGCACTCACGGACACTGAAGTTTGCCTCTTTCCGCGCGATGGTTTTGAGAAGGTGCTGGGAGAGCATCCGCGTATGGAGCGCCTGCTTCTGGAACGGACACTCGCGAACCTGAGCGACGCGCGGACCCGCATCTTAATGATGGGCCGGGCCGGGGCG
>JAKAXS010000375.1 GCA_021816505.1 Pseudomonadota bacterium | reverse complement strand
TGTCCGTGCAGATGTCGAAACCCCAGGTGAATTTGCTGATCTGGAGGTTGGTCTTCTCACCTTCGACTGGCGGGCAGTGCGCGGCTGGAATGGCCGCTGTCGCCATGGCTGCGTCGTCGCCGGGATTGCTGTCGCCGGGGCCGAACCACTGCAGGTGCACGGCGTTGTCGAGCGAGCAGACGGGAGCCGGCGCCGGCGTGTCGACCGTGACCTTAAGATCGACGCTGGAGCCGGGCCACAGCACAGCCATCGGATGCGTGCAGCTGTAGTCCGTCGGCGTGTTCGACAGGCACGCCCACGGCGGATCGTTGAACGACATCGTGGCGCCGGCGGGAGAAGCCGGAAGCGTGTCGTGCAACGTTACCGGGCCGATGTAGGGATCGGGGCCGGTGTTGGTCACGCGCACGGTGTAGGAGCACAGGAAGCCCGCACCGCCAGGCGCGCACGCGAATGGTACGGCTGCCTTGTCGACGTGGAGATTGAAGTCCCACGACAAGCCGGAGCCGCCGCCGCCAGGCGGATACGACATTGGAGGCACATAGCCGGGCGGCAGGTAGGGTATCGGTGCGTATTGCGGGCCGTAGCCGAAGCTCGCCTTGTCGCACGGCGCCCAGATCTCGACGTCGCCGACCTGGCCCGTCTTGGTGCCATCGTCGAAGCGACCGTCGTAGTCGAGCAGGTATGACTTTGCCGGCGGCTCGTTTTCGGGACGCACGAGCGTGCGGTCGGTGCCCTGCAGGCCATGGATCGCCTGCGCGCTTTCCTGACCCAAACTGTCGCCTGTGGTCCACAGCATCGCGCCGCACGCACCCATGCGCATGCGGCCGGACTCATCGTAGCCATAGCCTAGAGCGATGCCGCCCGACGTATTGCGGTGATCGGGCGGGAAACCGACGGCGAATTCGTCGGGAACAGGCACCCATGCGCCGGGGGTCGCCGGGTCGCCGGGGATCTCGCGACGATAGCGGAAGACGACGGAGGTCTTGGTTTCGGTGAAGGCGCTGTCGTCAGCGCTGCCGCGGATGCCGCCGCGTTGCGCGACGATCATCAAGCCCTGCGCGTCGAAGGCGATGTCGGATACCGGGTGGTTGCCCGGCGTTCCGGATATCTCGAACTCGCGCCGGGCGTCGTCGCCGAATGCGCCATCGAGCTTGAGGGATACGGACCAGATCTCCGGACCAGCGGCGATCGCGTAATAGAGACGCCCGCCGTCGATGCCGAGGCCCCAGACGCGGCGCTCAGGCTGGGCGAAGCCCCACGTCTCGGGTTTGGTGACGTCGAATTTCGGATCTTCGATGTCGGCAATCTTCCCGTCGTTTTCGACGGGCGGCAGACCGGCCGCCTCGCGGCCCTTGATGCCGTGATCGAAGCTGTCACGCAGGTTGCCGGCGGAGTCGAGGCGGTGAATGAGGCCCGTGTCCAGATCCGAGGCGTAGAAGTGCAGCGACGACGTATCGTAGACGATATCGCCGACACCGGGACCGCTGTTGTCGGGCAGCGTCGCGAACAGCTTTACCGCGCCGGTCGCGCCGTCGACTTTCCAGATGCTGCCGGGACCGCCGCCTTCGCCGAACTGACCGGCCATCCATTTGGCGCCGGCTTGGCCGTTCTGCAAACGCTTCGCCTGATCGGCGATGCGCAGCCCGAACGCGGACGTTGCGCCGAGGTAGATGTTGGGGGTTGCGCCCTGCACGACGGGTTTCAGTCCGTCGTCGAGCGCGATAGCGAAGACCTGGCCTACGTCTCGAGCCCGGATCTGCAGTTTCGCGGCACTGTCGATGAGCTGTCCCGACGCCGGGGCGTCAGGTTTCAATGGCAGGACGCGCATCGACGCGCCGTCGAGATCGACGAAGGGCGTCTCGGAGGCGTCCGGCTTGGTGCCGGAGAAGCCGGTGACGACGGCGTCGCCGCGGTCGAGGACGGCATCTTGGGCCATGACGGCCGTTACGCCGGTGAATTGCGTGATCGAAAATAGTAGAACGATGAGGCCAAGCTTCGCGCGATCGCGGAAGGTGTTGCCTTCAATTGAAACTCGCATGACGAACTCCTTGATCGAATGCCCGTCACCGCCAGGGACTGTTCCCTGCGGTACTGTTGCGATCCGACTGCAAAAGGCGCAAATCGTCAGTTCCCTGCGGAACACCGGCTCACGGAACACGCTCCGCGACCATCCGCCGATTTCATTTTGCGGACAGAGCGACCAAGTTCCGGCGCGAAGCGAGACGAGAAGGGACTGAGATCAGCAATGCCCGCCGACACCAGTGAGATACGGTCCGTGCCTGACGCGATGTGGCGCGGCTGGAAACAGTCCTGCCCCGCATGCGGCAAGGGCGGGCTCTATCGCAAGTACCTGAAGGTCGCCGAGACGTGCCCGCACTGCGGCGAAGGCCTGCACCATCATCGCGCCGACGATGCGCCGCCGTATTTCGTGATGCTGATCACCGGTCACGTCATCGTGGGCGGCATCCTGGTTGCCGAACGCCTGTGGGCGCCCGAGACGTGGGTGCATCTGGCGGTGGCGTTGCCGGTGCTGCTGGTGATGAGCCTGTGGCTGCTGCCGCGCGTCAAGGGCGCGCTGGTCGGGCTGCAGTGGGCGCTGCGCATGCACGGCTTCGGCGGACACGATATCGATGAAGCCGACGCGGTCGAGCGGCACACCACGACGCAGCCGAAGCCATGAGCGAAACCGAGACGCCGATACGCGATGCCGCGGCGCTGATCGTCATCGATCGCAGTGCCGGCGAGGCGCGCGTGCTCATGGGCCGGCGGCGTCCGGACCAGGTCTTTCTGCCGAACGTCTTCGTGTTTCCCGGCGGCCGTGTCGATGAAACCGATGCGGCGGCACCGAGCGCGGATGAGTTGCTGGTGGACGAGAGCCGCCTGCTCGCGTTGCCGCGCGAGGACCATGCTGAGAGCTACGACGCCGCGTTCGTGCGCGGCTTGGCCCTGGCGGCGGTGCGCGAGACGTTCGAGGAAACCGGTTTGGTTCTGGGGCGCCGTGCTGTGTCCGCGACGCATAGTGTGGCACCCGCCTGGCAGGCCTTCGTGGCGCACGGCGTGCTGCCACAGCTGAGCACCTTGCGCTACTTCATGCGCGCCATCACCCCGAAGCTGCGGCCGCGCCGCTATGACACGCGGTTCTTCCTGGCGGACGCGGGCGACATCGCCGTCCGCACCGAGGCGACGGACGAAGAGCTGTCGGAAATCGGCTGGTATGACCTTCCAAGCCTGAAATCGTTCGAGGTGCCGCGCATGACGCGCTTCGTCCTGGACGAATTGGAACGGCTGGAGAACGCGGGCCTGGAAGCGCCTGCGACGCGCCGTCTGCCGTTCTTCTTCGAGCGCGACGGTGTGGCAATTCGTGCAGAATTGTCGCTTAGGTCGCCCTCGTCTTGACACCTCAATATCCGCCGCTATGGTGCGGCCCAACCGAGGCGCGACGCTTGCGCCACCACGAAATTCAAGGTTAATCCACACCATGGCCAAGCAAGTCACGCAGAAGATCAAGCTGCTTTCGACGGCAGGTACGGGCTTCTTCTATGTCACGAAGAAGAATCCGCGCACCGCAACCGAGAAGATCGTCTTCAAGAAGTACGATCCGGTTGTGCGCAAGCACGTCGAGTTCAAAGAAACCAAGATCAAGTGATCGAGCCCTGCGGGGCGCGACCAGCATCAATTCTCTGAAACGCAAAATGCCCCTGCTGTTTGGCGGGGGCACGATAACCTGTCGATTTTTTCTGACGACGTCTCTCGACGATTTTCAAGAGAGGCTTGACCAGGGTCCGCAATCGCTCGGCAGCGGGGTAAGCATTCCGAGAGAACCACGGACCCTGGCCTAGTGACCAAACAGGTTGTCAAAG
>JAKAXS010000374.1 GCA_021816505.1 Pseudomonadota bacterium | reverse complement strand
GCCGGCGGCGGGCCCGGTCAAGGTGAGGCTGCGAGGAAATAATACCGAGGCGCAAGACGATCTCGCGCAATCCCTAGAAAACGATATGAATAATTACCTAACGACGGTTGCGCGGGAGTATTACCCAGACACTGATCGCGGGTTGTTCTCTTTATTCTATGGCGGCAACTGGTTTCGTAAGGTCTATATGTGTCCGTTGCGGCGCAGGCCGGTTTGCGAGTCTATCGATGTGTCGGATTTGATTGTCTCGCAGGACGCGGTTGACATAGACAATGCTATGAGGGTGACGCACAGGGCGATGATTTCGCCGACGCTGATGCGGCGCATGCAGATATTTGGGGATTGGCTGGACATTACGCTGGGGACGCCGACGCCGGACGAGACGGAGTCAGGGCGGGCGAAGCGCGAGCTGACCGGCGAGCGGAACATGTCGCTGCGGCCCGAGGATCAATCGTTCACGATCTACGAGACGACGACCGACATTGACCCTGAGGAGCTTGGGTTCAACGAGCCCGATGCGCCGCCTGGGCTGCCGCTGCCGTATGTGGTCACGATCGAGAAGGATAGCCGGTCGGTTCTTTGCATCCGGCGCGGCTGGCGGCAGGGCGATGATAGGTTCGTCCGGCGGCAGCGGTTCGTTCATTATGGGATGGTGCCGAGCTTTGGGTTCCTGTGCCTTGGCTATGTCCACCTACTCGGGAACAGCACGCGCGCTCTGACGGCGGCGTGGCGGCTGTTGTGCGATGCGGGGATGTTCTCGAATTTTCCCGGTGGCGTGAAGTTGCGAGGGACTCGAACATCGACGAACGAGGTCGCGCCGACGCCGGGCGAGTGGGTGGATGTCGATGGGCAGGGGGTGGATGATCTTCGGAAGATCATGATGCCGATGCCCTACAAAGACCCCTCGATGGTGTTCGTGGAGTTCATGGCCCAGGTCGCGCAGGCGGCGAAGGAGATGGGCGGCACGGTGAACCTCGCGACCGGCGAGGGGAGGACGAACATTCCGGTTGGCACAATGATGGCGATGGTTGAGCAGGCGACCCAGGTGGGGGCGATCGTCCACAAGCGGTTGCACACCAGCCAGGCGCGTGAGTTCGAGCTTTTGAAGGAAGTCATCGCGGAGAACCCGGACGCCTTGGCGGCGGCGATCCCGCGGCCTGACCTGCGTTGGCGCGGGAAGCTGGAGTTCGATGACATCGACCTGATCCCGGCAAGTGACCCGAACGTGCCAAGCCAGACCCACCGCGTCATGCTTGCGACGGCGCTGGTGCAGATCGCGGCGGAGAACCCGGACATCTATGACAAGCTGGCGGTCCATGAGCGGGCGTGGCGGACGGTTGGCGTGAACGACACGAAGGCGTTTCTTCATCCGCAGCCGCCGCCAGGGCCGCAACAGCCTGATCCCGCTGCCGCAATGGCTTCGCAGGCGCAGCAGATCAAGGCGCAGGCCGACCTGCTCAAGGCGCAGACCGACGCGGCGGACAGCCGACGCAAGGCGGCGACAGAAGCGGTTGAGACGCACGCCAAGATGCAGAAGGCGCAGACCGACCAGCAAACGGCGGCGGCACAAGCGGCGGCGAAGGAGCGGCTGGCGTTCATTGAGCAGGAAACCGAGCGTATGCGCTTGCAGTCGGAGATGACGAGAGCGCAGGCGCAAGCCGCAGCGGCAGCGGCGAAGACGATGGGGCCGCCCTCACCTCAGCCAGGAGTCATATAATGCACATCGACCGAACCAAGCGCGGCAAGGACATGCTGGAGAAGTGCGGCTACGCCCGAGGCGGCTTGGCCCGTCACCCTGACGCGGCGCAAGACAAGGCGCTCATCGGCGAGATGATCCATAAGGCCGAGCGTGAGAAGGGCGAGACGCCGACGAAGTTCGCGCGGGGTGGTGCACCGCGGAACAAGGCTGGGCGGCATGTGACCAACGTCATCATCGCGCCGCAAGGGCCGCGTGTGGCGCCTCCTGCCGCCGGGGCGCCTGTTGTGCCGCGCCCACCGGCTGCGCCGGCGGCGATGGCCGCGCCTCCCATGCGTGGGGGTGCTCCGATGGCACCGCCGATGCGGCGCGGTGGCCGGGCGCGTGGATGCTGAAACGGGACGACATAACGACCTACGCCGACGCCCATCCAGGGTTCTGGGGGGCGTTGGCGCGCCGGCTGGTGGACAGATACAACCAAGAGGCGGTTTTGATTCTGAAGGTTCCGGCGGATACGTTGCAACGGCATCATTATCGGCTGGGGTTCCTGCACGGGCTCCAGTGGATCATCGACGAGGCTGAAAACATGGGGCGCGAGGCCGAGCGGCCTGCGTCGAACGAGAGAGAGGGCGAATAGGCGATGGCGACGCCATTGGTTGCGATTCACGAGGTTGACCCGAAGCAGGCGATTTTCAACCTGGTTTCGGACTCGGTAAAGAAGCTCAAGGTCATGGGCTCCCGCGTCCTGGTCTCGGTTTACGTCAGGCCGCAAGAGATCAAGCTGGGAAACTCCAAGCTTCTGCTGCCGGACGTGGTACGCGACGAGGACCGTTATCAGGGAAAGGTCGGGCTTGTCTTGGCGCTTGGCCCTCTCGCGTTCCAAGAGGACTCGACGCATCGGTTCGGCGACCGCATCCCTGAGGTCGGCGATTGGGTTCAGTTTCGTGTTCCTGAATCGTTCCCGTTCGAACTTCTGACCTCGGACGGGAAATCGGATAAGTCGCGCGCGCGCTACATCGAGGACGTGGACATCTGGGCAATCCTGGATGATCCCGATATCGTCTATTGAGGGCGCCATGGCGTTATCTCTCAAACAGCATATCGAGGCTTGCGCGCGCCACGGCATGAACGGCGTAACGGCGGGATCGCACCCGCACAGCGCGGCCTATGCGGCATTGGTGGCGGACCTCAAGGCGGATGCTACCTTGAGAGCCAGAGCGCAGGCCGAGATTGACGCGATGGACCCGCGCGTCCTGATGAAAAGTCATGTGGCGCGGTGGACGAAAGCGTTGCTTGAAAACGCATTGCAAGGAGTGCCGCTGACATGAGCGGATCACAAGACGGCGAATTTGTTGTCGAGTTCGAGGACGACCCGGAAGGCGAGCCGCCGGCAGCGGCACCCAAGGGCGAGCGGGAGCCGGAACAGCCGGAGCCGGTATCGCAAGAGGATTTGCGGGCGCTTTTGGAGCGCGGCAAGAAGCAACTGGAGTCCGAACGCGAGGCCCGAGACCGGGCCGAGGCCCGCGCCGCGGAGCTGGAACGCGCCGCGCAAGAAGCCCAGGGCGCGCTCCGAACCCAAACTGGCGCGCGCTACCAGGCCGAGGAGTCGGCGATCGACGTTGCCATCTCGGCTGCCGAGCGGGAAGCGGACGCGCTGGTTGCCCAGATCGGCCAGCTTCAGGCCGAGGGCAATTTCGCTGAGGCGGCAAAGATGCAGCGTGCCTTGGCGCGGGCGGAAGCCAATGCGGCGGCGCTTGCGGAAAGAAAGGCGTCCTTGGCGACGGCTCGGCTATCGGCGACGACAGAGACGCCGCCCGCGCAAGCGCCCAGGCAGGACGCGCAGCCCCAGATAGACCTGACGCGCTACAGCGTCCCGCAGCGGAAATGGATCAGGGAGCACCCTGAATATCTCGAAGACGAGAAGCTGCGAACCAGGCTGGCCGGCGCGCACTTTCTGGCGGTATCCGAGGGGTGCGAGATCGACAGCCCCGAGTATTTCGCCGTGCTGGAAAACGCCTATGAGAAGCACTTCTCTGGCGCCTCCTCAGGCGCAGCAAGGCAAGCGCAGACCGAACCCACAACCGCCAGACAAGGAGCCCCGGCAATGCCCGTGACCCGCCGCGCGCCCGACGCATCGCCGCCGGCGCGCAATGTAATCCGCCTGACC
>JAKAXS010000373.1 GCA_021816505.1 Pseudomonadota bacterium | reverse complement strand
CCGATCTAAGCCGACGACAACAGCTTCGTCGGATTTCCGGCGATCTGGAACATCGTGGCCTTCTACGTCTTCGTGTTCCAGACACCGCCTTGGCTTGCTGCTGCAGTCTGTCTCGTCTGCATCGGACTGACGTTCGTACCCACGCGATGGGTCCACCCGATGCGCGTCGAGGCCCGTCGCGCCCTGACCTTGGCCGCGCTTGCCGCCTGGTTCATCGCCGCCGCCGCCGCTGTCTGGGCGGGCTTCTCAGCAACGCCGCTTTGGGCCCAGGCCGTCTTGATTGCAGTCGGCGCCTACGCTTTGGCGCACCCGTTGCTGCCTGGTGCAAAGACGCCGCCATCCCCATGAACGAAAGGCGCCGGGTGCAACCGGCCTTCGTCGCCACTGAGAATCCACTAATGTAAAGTCGCGATTCGCCCTCCGGTGCGCGCCGGCGGGTGGAGCACGAACGGTGCGTCGTTAGCGTCCAGCGTCCCACATCTGCGGAGACGGTAATGCCGCGCGGCGGGCATCAAGCTGCCACACACCTGGTCCCTCTCATGCGCTACCGCGATGTCGGCGTGGCGTCGGAGTGGCTGTGCGCCGCCTTCGGTTTCGAGCCGCACTTCGCGGCCAAGGCTCCCGACGGCGCGGTGTTCTATGCAGAGCTTCGCCTGGGCGACAGCATGATCATGCTGGGTCCAACCGGCGAACCGAGTCCCGACGACCGGTTGGGGGGCGCGCTGTCGTCCAGCAGCTCGCAACATGCGCAGAGCTGCTACGTCGTTCTCGAAGAGGTCGACGACCACTACGAACGCGCCAAGCGCGCCGGCGCGACGATGACGCTCGACTTGAAGAGCGACGACCTCGGCGGCCGCGGCTACTCCTGCCACGACCTTGAGGGCCACACCTGGAATTTCGGCACCTACGATCCCTTCAAGGCAAAGGGCACCACACCCAGAAAAAGAAAAGGCAAGCCTGCCGTCACGTCCATTCCTGGGCTGAAGGCTGCCATCGGCGCGACGGTCGTGGTGTCGATGTTCAGCGGATGGCTCCTCTACGGCCATGTGCGTGGCGATGGTCTTCTTCTCGAGCGTTTGCGCGAGGCCCTTCTCGGCCCACGCGCGCAGAACGGTCTTTCGACCGGCGGGATCGACGACCCGGCTGAGAGAGCCCGGCAGGATGCGCGCGTCGCTCGACGTGAAGCCTCCAGCGCGCACCGTGCCATGGCGGCTTTGAAACAGGAGCTCGAAGCCGAGCGCCAAGCCCGCGCCGCAGCACTTCAATCCGCCGAACAAGCTCAGGCCGATCGGACGAAGGCGACTGTCGAGGCCGATGCAAAGGCCGCGGACGCAAAACGCGCCCAAGGCGAAGCACAGAAAATCAATGCCGACGCCGAGGCCGTCATCCAGGCGCAGGCCGAGCAGATCGAGGCAGAGCGCCTCAAGGCCAATCGGGCCGAAACCGAGCGCATCGCCGCCCTTCAAGCCAAGAGCGAGACCGATGCCAAGCACGCGCAATCTTTGGCGGAACAGAACCCGGAAGTGGCGACCGCAAGCCTGATCGCTAACATCGAACAGCAGCTGGCAGAGGCCCGTGCCGCGAAGGACGCGGCGGTGAAGGCGGCAGCCGACGCAGAGCGCACGGCGACGCAGGATCGCCAGGTCAAGGACTCCGCACTGCAGGCTCTTGCCGACGCTGGTGCCCGCATCGCCACGCTGGAAGTTGAGTTGAAGACCGCCAAGGTGCAGTTGGCGCAAGCCCAGGCCGCACAGCTGCGCCGCCTGCGCTCACAGGTCTCACGGCCGAAAGCCAAGAAGGACAACCCGAACGAGTCCTGGCCCTACTCGGAGTGGTGACCGTTGGTCTCCGCGCCGACGCGCCCAGGACTCGTGAAATGGGCAAGCTGTGAAATAGGGGTCGAACCCCGGACGCCTTCCCGCTATGGAGGCGGGATGACGTCAACCGGCGAATTCGAAATCTTTGCAGTCGCGGTCCCCGGCCTGGAGTCCGCGCTCTATGCGCAGATGCGGCCGTTGCGCTTCAGGGCACTCAAACAGGTGCCAGGCGGTGTCTCCATACGCGGCAACTGGCCCGATGTGTGGCGCGCCAACCTGGAAATCCGCGGGGCGAGCCGCATCATCGCGCGCCTTGGCGCGTTCCGTGCTCTGCACCTTGCCCAACTCGACAAGCTGGCCCACGACCTGCCCTGGGCCGACGTTCTGCGCCGCGACGTGCCGTTTCGCGTCGAAGCGACCTGCTCCAAGTCGAAGATCTACCACTCCGGCGCCGCCGCTCAGCGGATCGCACGCGCCATCACGCACAAGCTCGGCGCACCGATGTCGGACGACGCCGACGTGACCATCAAGGTTCGCATCGATCACGACCTCTGCACCGTCAGCATCGATACCTCGGGCGAATTGCTTCACAAGCGCGGCCACAAGGAGCAGGTCAACAAGGCGCCGATGCGAGAAACGCTGGCGTCGCTGTTCCTGCACGAGTGCGGATATACCGGGGGTGAACCCGTCATCGATCCGATGTGCGGCTCAGGAACATTCGTGATCGAGGCGGCTGAAATCGCGGCGGGACTGAAGCCCGGCCGCGCGCGCGCGTTCGCTTTCGAACAACTTGCGACCTTCGATAAGGAAGCGTGGCAGCGCCTGACCAGCAAAGCGGAGGCACGTGAAACGCCGTATCGCTTTTACGGCAGCGATCGTGACGCTGGCTCAATCACCATGAGCCATGCCAACGCCGAACGCGCAGGCGTCGCGGCCCTGACGACGTTCCAGCAACATACGGTCTCGGAACTCGCCGCTCCGGAGGGTCCGCCCGGACTTGTTATCGTCAATCCACCTTACGGCACCCGGATTGGCGAACGGCAGCGCCTGACTCCACTCTACCGTTCACTCGGTCAGACGCTGTTGACCCGCTTCTCCGGGTGGCGCGTCGGCCTGATCACCACGGACGCATCGCTGGCAAAGGCCACCGGTCTTCCATTTGAAGCGCCGACTGCGCCGGTTCATCACGGTGGCCTGCGCGTCACGCTGTTCAGAACCGCTGCTCTTCCATAGCCGGGCCTCTTCGCCCGAAGCGTCCTCTGCCGCGGAGGTCCCAGCTCAGAAAACGTCTGATGTCAGACGCACTTTGCGCTGATCGATTTACTCTTTCTTTTTGAGCGACTGGTAATACAGGTGCGGCAACACGCCAATGTGTTGCATGTAGTCTCCGGAATGCAGCAATGCGCGTTGTTTCCTGCCTTGTCTCTGAGCACGACCTGACGCTCGTGCTGCTGGCCGCTAGCGTTTGTATCTGCGGCACTTGGGTGACCTTCGACCTGATCCAACGCGCCCGCGACCGCAGCGGCGCTCAAAAGTTGGGATGGGTGTTCCTAACCGCCGTCGCCGCCGGGTGTTCGATCTGGTGCACCCACTTCATCGCCATGTTGGCCTACGAGGTCCAGGCGCCCGTCACGTTCGATCCGATCATGACGCTGAACTCGCTGTTCATCGCCATCGCAGGTTGTGGCGCGGGAATTCTCGTCGCGCTGCACGACAATAGTCGCTGGGCACCGCTTGCTGGCGGCGCCATCATCGGCGTGGCGATTTCCGCCATGCACTACACCGGCATGAACGCCTACCACGTCGACGGCTGGGTCGCGTGGGACGCAGGCCACGTCGTCATGTCGATCGCACTCGCCGTCGGCCTGGGGGGCGCATCGCTCTACACCTATCTGCGGCGACCCTGGCCTTACTCGCATCACACCTCGCTCGCACTCTTCGTTCTGGCGATCGTATCGCTTCACTTCACGGGAATGGCCGCGATCACCGTAACGCCTTCCGCGACCGGGGCCGCCATCGCCGACACCGCCATCATGCATGCGATGGCAGTCGCAG
>JAKAXS010000372.1 GCA_021816505.1 Pseudomonadota bacterium | reverse complement strand
GATCTGCGCGCCAGGCGTGAAACGGGCGATTATAACGGCCGATCCACCGTGGCGCTCGAAGAATGCCTGCCCTTTTGGAAGGAGGCTTGGATGGAGTTTCAGCGGCCAGAGTTCTGTCGCCCGCTTCCGAAATCGGTAACCGAACCAGAATGGTAATCCGTCGCCCAGGATGGCGCCTCCTGTAGACCAGGCTACCAGCGGCCAGAAATGCAGGGCGCCAGTCGGCACCAGAGCGCCCAACCCGACGATAATGGCCGTCCCGGGGACAAGTGCTCCGATGACAGGAAAAGCTTCGGCACTGGTCAGCACAAAGGCCAGAACATACGCGAGGAGCGCGTGTGTCTTGGCGGTGCCAACGATTATGTCAAAAAGATGGCTCAATGAACCTCATTAGCTCCGTTTCCGTGGTCAACGTCCCGAGCTTCCTCGCTCGGCAGTCACGCTAAAGGCGTCGGACGGCGAGACCGATATCATGCTGGCATTCTCAGATAGGCGCTGACCGCGACATGTAGCGGAACAATCTCCCTTGTGCCTCCTCCGCACTGATCGGGTTGGGTGCATATAGCAGGCGCCATGCGTCAGAGTTGAATGTCGGCTCTCGAGATAGCACCCTGGGCTGGGCTTTAGGCCCGGCTTGGGCCGAAAGTCACTAAAGAGAGCGGCAGTCATGCACGGTTTACTTTTTCGGTGTTTAGGGCTTGCAAAACTACGGCCTGACGAGGGTGGCGTGCTTTTCCGCACCCCACCCTTGCTGCTCCTGGCGCGCGTCCGCCGCTCCATCAGTCGGTCGTGTCCCGCCGCGCTACCGGGAGCGCTTTGCTTTCCGAGGGTGGATGGTCTCGCCTCGGCTCAGCATGGCCACCATCTCGGCGATTTTGGCGGCCCGCCTCTCCGGCATCTTCGCCTGCTGCACCCGATGCAGGATCGAGAAGCGGTTGGCCGAATCGAGCGCGTCGAAGAGTTCGCGCGCCGCGGGTTCGGCGTCTAGCGCGGCGCCCAGGTCGGCATCCGTCTTGGCTTGACCTTGGCCAGCGTAAGCCGCCGCCCAACGTCCATCCGCCTTAGCCTGGTCGACTTGCGCTTGTCCCCGCGGGTGCATGCGGCCGGCTTCCTCCAATGTCTCGACCCGCTGGCGATTGATTTGTGACCAGGCGCTCCCGGGCCGCCTCGGCGTGAAACGGGTCTTGAAGAAATGGGCATCCACTCGGCCAAGCTGGCCATCCACCCAACCGTAGGCCAAGGCGCAGTCGATAGCGTCCGACTTGCTCACGGTCGTCTCCGGCGCGCCTTGTTTGGCGACCCTGAGACAAGCTCCAGGAGAGGTCTCGCCCTGCTCGTCCAGCCACCGCTCCAGCGACTCCGTATCGGCGAAAGTCAGCAGAGGAAGGTCATCCTGGGGCATCGGCTTCTCCTGCCGCATCATCGGCGTTTCCTTGATTGCATGGTTTTCAGAACGGCGCCAACGACCGCCAATGGCGTATACTCCCGTGGTGGTCTTTGCTGGCGAGTGTCTGCAATGGGTCGCGTACCGCCGGCTTGTTTTTGAGACGGCAGCCGCCGGAGTATTGCCTCCCGGAACCGCTCAAGTGGGGGAAAGCTGAATGTCCGCTCAGGAGCATCCAGGCTGGTGAAACGGACAATGGTTTCCGATTGCCTGGATGCAGTCGGCGATGACGGCAGCGACCGCTACAAGGTGCCCAAAATCGACGAGGAACTCGCAGACTGACGCACTCTTGGCGAGCATCGGCGCGTGAAGCGCGCTGACCTCGTAGGCCAGCGGATTCGCACGCGAGATGACCCGCAGCCGCCTCGGCATAAGAGACAGGGGATAGATTGCGTTGCTGGCAAAGAAGACCGGCATCGTCAGTGCCTGACCGATTTCCACGAAGCGTTCGCGGGTCTTCGCGATGCAGTGATCGCCACACGGATGGCTAAATAACTGGTTCAGCTCTCGGCGACCAACACAGCCACGTCATCGTTGCGCTGCGCGCAAGCGCCGCCGCGCAGCTTTCCTCTCAAGTCGATCGACACGAGCGAGGCAACCACGGGTACCGGCGTTGGAGCATGTCCTCAGGAACGCTGGGCGGCT
The DNA here is from genome assembly GCA_021816505.1 of Pseudomonadota bacterium. Classification (GTDB taxonomy): domain Bacteria; phylum Pseudomonadota; class Alphaproteobacteria; order Rhizobiales; family Hyphomicrobiaceae; genus JAKAXS01. Next base: position 1,783 of record JAKAXS010000372.1, on the reverse strand, counting down.
GGGAGGGAAGCAGAGTTGCCTAGCCGTTCTGCGACTGGAACGGGCTGAGCGCGGAAATATCGTCGCGGAAGCTCCGTATTCCATCCGGATGATGGTTCAATCGATTCCGCAGCCCGCTTATGGGCTTGGTCGCGTCTGGAATGCCTGTTGCTGGAACGAGGCGGCACAGCTTGTTCGTCGGATGGCTTGCCGAGGGGCAGCAAAAGAACCTTCTGCGGTCTATTTTCCTTGAACCTTCCGCGCGGAAGCTCGTGCCTGATTGGGACGACAGGTCAAAACGGCTTCTTGCTGAGTTCCGCGCCGACTACAGTCGCCGCTTGCATGATCCACACACGAACGCGGTTGTTGATCATCTTCGTACTGAGAGCGACGCCCATGCTTTGGCATGGGAAGTCCAGGAAGTTGCGTGTCGCGAAGGAGGAATCCGTGTTTTCGATCATCCGGAAGACGGACGTTTGACGTTCGGGCAAGTCACATTCATCCCAACGGATCGTCTGGATTATAAGTTCGTCGCTTTGGAACCAGTTGATCGAACAGCGGTAGGCTAATTGCTAGATTCTGAATCGACGTCGGACCCCGCGCCGGTTCACAGGTCGGGGTCTGTAACCTGCCATTCCGGTTTCGACCAGTTCGGGCCGCAACCAGCGACTGCTCACACTATGCTGGGCGCAACGTTCGCCCGCGTGCCAACCATAATCGTCACCTTGGTTTGGCTGCCATCCGGTCTCCGGTCTATGATGCGGGGCAATTCCGCGCCCGCCCGGCCGGGAGAGGAGCAACAATGCGCGTTTTGCATCTGGAAACCCATGTGCTCGGCCGCACCGGCTGGCTACGTGCCGCGGTCCTGGGAGCCAATGACGGCATCATCTCCACCGCAAGCCTCATCCTAGGCGTCCTCGCTGCCAGTGGCCGCCGTCACGATGCGGTCGTCGCCGGTATCGCCGGTCTCATCGCTGGCGCAATGTCGATGGCTGCCGGTGAATACGTCTCCGTGAGTTCGCAATCCGATACCGAGACCGCCGCCCTAGCGAAGGAGCGCGCCGAACTCGCCGAAAGCCCCAACTCCGAAATCGCCGAGCTTGCAGGAATCTACGTCTCCCGCGGCCTCGAACCCGGCCTCGCCCGCGAGGTCGCCGTCCAGCTCATGGCCCATGACGCACTCGGCACTCACGCTCGCGACGAACTCGGCCTTTCCGAAGTTACCGCTGCCAATCCGATCCAGGCTGCCATCACCTCCGCCATCACTTTCGCGGTCGGTGCCGCCGCGCCGCTCATCCTCATCGTCATGCTCCCGAAACCCTTTCTCTCCGCTGGAATCGGCCTCGGCACGCTCATATTCCTCGCAACCCTCGGCGCCATCGGCGGACGTGCCGGCGGCGCGCCGATGCTCAGGCCCGCGCTGCGCGTCGCCTTCTGGGGCGCTCTCGCCATGGCCGCCACGACCCTGATCGGCCAACTTTTCGGCGCCGCAGTATAACCTGCGCTTATCCTCGAGGCGTCGCGGTCTCCTTCCGCTCACGGACAAACCGGACGTCATCTTCATGTCGCTACAAATCGTCGATGCCTGAGCGTCCGCTCTCGGAATTGTCTCCTCGGTCGCCCTATATCCGATGCCTGCGCTGAGCGGTCGGGCTGTTCTTCGGCCCGAATGGGCCGAAGAACTAACCCGCTGCGCGGGATTGGTGCTTGTGGTAAGGGCATAGCGTACGCTCGGCGGCTTGGTTTTTGTTGAGAGCTCTGAGGCGGCCTGGTCTGAGGATGTTGGCTTCTTTGATTGGAAAGG
>JAKAXS010000371.1 GCA_021816505.1 Pseudomonadota bacterium | reverse complement strand
GGCGGAAGCACAGCGAATGTTCTGCTTAAGCTGTCCCGCGGTCTCAGTGCGCAAGTATGTTACCCGGCATTTGACGTTCTCGAACTTTCCTTCGCTGAAGCCGAGACGGCCTTCACCGGTCCAGCGCCCGACGAGCTGATCGAGCGACGTCGTCGGCGCCTGCGGCACCGCAGGTTCGGCACCGGCCGAGCCGAACGCCAGCAGGAACGTTGCCGTAACGCTTAGAACAAACGAGACGATCGACCTCGACGTCATGCCGCTCCCCCCGGGTGCCTCTGCACACCACCGATTCCAGACAGCGAATTATTGAGCACGCGCAACATCGATCCGCCAGCGCAGCACAGCAACGGTGCCACAGATTTTTCGTCACACATTGAACGAAATGCCTGCGTAGCGAGCATGAGTGTGGCAAGACTTGGATCACGCTTGGGACGCGGACCCAGGCATCGAGCAACGTCGCGGGACGTGCGACGCCGCCCCTTCGACAAGGCATGCGGCGCATTCAACGTTCACGCACAGCGTGGGGTAGACGGCATGAGTTTTGTAGCGGGCCAGGCATGGGCCTATCGCGCACCCGAGGGCTTCGAAGCCTCGCGCATCGTCATCGGCGCAATCGTACGGTTCGAGGATCGCGAGAGCATCGTCTGCATCAGCGTTCTCGATGCGCCGCGCAATGCATCCTCGGTTCAAAACGACATCGTGAACATTCCATTCGTGCCAATGTCGGAAAGCGCGTTCGCCGCAACGGTCACGGCTCTTGTCGCCGACCAGGCCGAAGTACCGGACGCCTTCGCCACGCAATTGCAGGCGTGGTCGACAGACGAACGCGGGCTGGCCGTGTTCACCGTGCCGTTCCTCGGCTATCTCAACCAGATGATGTCGATGCAGATGTCGGCCATTGCTGGCCAGCAGCAGGCCCCCGCCGCCTAGACGATAGCGGCGCTACTAGCTAGCTGCGGTGCGCGCGACCGGTCTGACGTTGCAATTCTTGAACGGCTGGCGGCGGCAGCGCCCGCTGCGATCGCGCCGCCGAGCGGAGCCGCTCCGGCCGCCACGCGGCAGGCGCCAGCGCGATATAGCCGACCCCAGGGCCGCTGGACGTCACGTTCAACCGCGTGGGATCGAGGCTCCACTTCAAGGCCAGCCGCATCACGTGATCTTCCGTCGGGTGCAAGATCATCTCGCCGCCGGCGTCACCTTTGCGGCCACGCACACCGCGCAGCTCGAACAGCTTGAGGCCGAGAGCCTTCTCTTCCCGCGTGGTCTTGCCCTTGTTCCAGATGACGCCTTCGTCGCCCGCCGCGAACGCGCGCAGCAGCCGCCCGTCCACCATGCGCGCCCATGCGAACATGTCGATCGGCAGATAGCTGAAGAAATACTGGACCTCGACGAAACGCCCGCCGAGCGCAACGAGCAGCGGCGTACACTTGTCCACGAACGCACTGGAGGAAGGGTGCGGCAGCGGCAGACCTACGACGAACGTCCAGCCGTTCACCGGTGGGCTGACGAACACATGATTCTCGCCCAAGTCTCCATCGTAGACGGAGCCGATACCGGAATTCCAATTGCAGCGTTGCGGATCTTGCAGGCCAAGCGCGCTGACCACGCTCTCCGTATCGCGCGTGCGCACGGCAAGCCACGCCATGTCGTAGCCGAACGCCGCCGGTGCATCCGGATCGGCCGAAAACACGACGCGGCTCTCCGTCAGCCGGGGTGCCAGGAAAAAGGCAGCAGCGGCAATCGTGAGTGCGATCATGACGGCAATGGCGAGAATCACTGGCGCGCGCTCCACTGATGCGCGCATCTAACCGTCCGCAGCGTGCACAATCAACACGATTGCTCGCAGGCCCATGCGAAAAGTCACGTGGGCGTCGACTTCGGGTCGCAATCGAGGCCAGTCGCACGGGGCAGGTTGCGGGGTAGGCTACCCAAACCGCGAACTGGCCTCTAAAGCGTCGGCTGCGGCACAAAAGGGCAAGCCACAACCGGTCAATCGCAGGCTGGACGAGCGGACGGGCGAAGTGCCCAGACCTGCACAGGTTGCATAGCCGGTCGAGGCGACACTGATGTGACCGGTCAACTGGGTGCGCCCAAACGCAAAACGCCGGAGCGATGCTCCGGCGTTCTGATTTCAAGAGGCTAAGGCGTGCCGATTAGGGCAGCGTGACCTTGACCGAAGCCACGAAGCGCTCGTCTGCGAGGCCCGGAGAGAGGTACTGGCCATCGAATGCGTCGTCATCGCCGAAGTCCGTATCCCAGTAGCGCAGGTCGATCGTGAATTTGTCCACAGCCAGCGCTACGCCCAGGTTCCAGTAGAGATAGTCGTCATCGTTCACGCCGCTGAAGCCCGCGTCTTCGACGTACTGCCAGCCGAAGGTACCGCTCAGCGTGGGAACGAAGATGCCGACCTGACGCGTGGTGTACGACGCCGTACCCTCGATCGCGAGCGTTTCGGCGCTATCCGACAGCTGCGTATCGGGGCTGTAATATGCCGTGACGCCAAGACCGGCGTTCGTGAACGGCGTGATGCTGGCGCCTGCCTTCAACTCGAAATATTCGTCGTCGCCGATCACACCGAACGCCGGGTCGTTCACCTTATCGCCGGGATAGAAGTAACCGATGATGCCGAGATCGAACGTCACCGGGCCGACGACCGGCTTGATGCCGGCATAGACGTCGATTTCTGCCGGCCCGAGCACGCCTTCCGCCGGAAGGTTCGAAGCCCAGACGCCTGCGTAAAAGATGCCGTAGCCGATGTCGAAGCTGCCCTGAGCAGCCGGATCTTCATCGTTCAGCGAAAGGCCGCGGAACATGTAGTCCGAGGTCGCGCCAAGCGTGATCGACCACGTAAGCTTGCGGCCTTCGTCGGCTGCGGCGTCCTTCGTGCTACCACCCTCGTAGCCGTCTGCGAGCGCGGCGCCCGCCATCGCTGCAAGCGCGAGACCTGCTGTCCCTGCCATGCGAGCGAATGATTTGATCGTCATATTCCCAACCCCCGGTTGACTTCCCTACCGCGACGGACCACCCGGAGATGAATCGCACCCGCGTCTGCAACAAGAAAGCGGGATGAGACGGCGGAGCTCAAGTAAAGAGTGCTGTTTGACCTATCGGTAAGAGCACTGCTGTATCCGTGAAGCAACGCTATGGACCTATTGACTAAATGTTAGCCAGAAGAGTGCTCGACAAATGATCGAAATTGGTCCGCACAAGACATAAAAATGCGCCGGAGAGAAGCTCTCCGGCGCAATCTACGCAGTGCTCATCTTGACCAGTGTTAGGGAAGAACGACCTTGATCGTTCCCACGATGCGCTCGTCCGCCAGTGAAGCCAGCGCGTTGTCCGAGTCCACGTCCGTATCCCAGTAGCGGACATCGAGCGTGAACTTGTCGAAGGCCAGCGAGGCGCCGGCGTTCCAGTAGACGTAGTTCTCGTCGCCATCGAGATCCGCGCCAAACTCGGAGTTCTCCGAGTCGACGTAGCCGACGGTTCCCGAGATGGCCGGCGTGAAACGGCCGATCGACTTGAAGGTGTAGCCAGCGGTGCCCTCGAACGTCCAAACGTCTTCCGTATCGAGCGTGCCGTCCGGGGAGTAATAGATGGCGCCACCCAGGCTTGCGTTCTCGAACGGCGTGATGCTGGCGGCGGCCTTCAGTTCGAGATAGTCGATCTCGTCGTAGCCCGCGTCGCCCTCTTCAGCGCCAGGGTAGAGATAGCCCAGGACGGCGAAATCGAACGTGACGGGCCCCAGCACCGGCTTGATGCCGACCCAGACGTCCATTTCAACCGAAGCCTCGGGGTCGCTATCGAAGTCGATATTGGATCCCCAAAAGCCGGCATAGAAGAGACCGTAAGTTACATCGAGACCTGCACTAA
>JAKAXS010000370.1 GCA_021816505.1 Pseudomonadota bacterium | reverse complement strand
CCCGCTCCGCGGCGGTCCCGCATCCGACCGCCTGAGACGCGCTGTAGCACGCTCTGGGTGGATGGAGCACACTGAGAGCCCTACGGAGCCAGAGCGGACGCAAAAGCGCCGGATGATCTCTCAGGCCCATAGCTCGTTCCGCCCGAAGTAGAGGTAGAACGCATCGTTGTCGATCATCTGCACCCTCAGCGTCTCCTGGGGAACCGGCATTCCCCCCGAGCTTCGCAGGTAAATCGGCAGACTCAGGCGCGCATGAAAGCCGCAGGCGCCGAGGACCTGCGACAGCCGCGGATCGCTCGACCAGACCACGAGCTCCGCCAGCCCGCCCCGGCTCTTGGCCTGCCGCACCGCAGAGTGCACCAGGGCGCGCCAGTCGGCGGGGTCCTCCGAAGCCATCCACAGATCGACGAGCCGGGCTTGTCCGGGAGCGTAGCTCAAAACGAAATACCCCAAGGCCCGCCCGGCTTTCTCGAGCGCATAGAGCTCCACCGGGACGATGGGACAGGCCAGCACGTGACGGAGGAGGTCCGGTGAGCGCCCGAGAAGCACCCGACCCCGATGTCTGTCGGGCAGGGCCTGCGCGATCCGCGCCACCTCCTCGACACCGATCCGCCGCGCCTGCCAGCCGGCCAGAGTGGCTGCGGGGGCCGACAGGGACCAGAGGAGGCTGCGGGCCATCCGGGGAGCCACCTTCCAGCGGGCTTCGCTCGGCCTCTCCACGATGCGAAGCGCTGAGAGCGTCCGAACATACCCCGTGACGGTACCGCAAGGACGATAGCCGATGAGGGGCATGATCCTGAGCGTGTGATCGCTGCCGCCGATGCCGAGCAGAAAGTCGGTCCTCCGTGCGACGTGCTTCATCAGCATCACGCCGGCGCCCACCGAATCGCGCCGCGCGGCCCAATCGATCATGTGGATCACTCGCGCCTGGAGGACGCCCGAGTGAAGCGTCCCCGGACAGGCGGCGCCATGCGCCAGGATCTCCTTGCCGTCCGTGACCACGAACGAGCGCGATCCGGACCAGTCCGGGCGCGCCTGCCAGTATTTCCAGTACAGGTGCGCCGGATTCTCGTGCGGCTGAAGCCCCGCCTGTTTCATCAACGCGACGATGGCCGGGCCGTCCTCGGGGCTCGAGGGTCTCACCCATCGCCCGCCTGCGACAGGGGGCGTCGGCGTCTCAGCGGAGGACACGGTCTCGTATTCCTGATCCACGTCGCAAAAAAAAACGTACCAGATTGGCGGCGCTTGGGCCTGCGGACCCGGCTATGGTACAAAATGCGGCACCGGAACACTGGATGACGAGTGCGGCGGAGTGGCCTCCGCCCGGAGGCGCCGGAGCAGATGTCGGACTTGACCACTCCCGAGGGCTGTGAGTCCTCCGTGACCGCGCAGCCGCCTGCCGCGACTCGCTCCCGCGGCCTGCCGCAAGCGTCCGCGTTGCACCGTCTGATCACAGTCTACGGGCTCTGGGTCGCGGTCGCCCTCCTCTACTGGCCGAGCGCCGTGGCGCTCAATGCGCTGTGGACGAACCCCTCCCAGGAGGAGCCGTTTACGCACGGCTATCTGGTCTTGGCTATTGCGCTCTGGCTGATCTACCGCGACCGAAAACGGCTGGCGGCAGCGCCGATCCGGCCTGCGCCGCTCGCACTGATTGCGCTTGCGCTGCTGAGCGCCCTGTGGGTCTGGGCCTGGCGCGCAGTGATTCAGGAAGCGCACCTGATGCTGCTGCCTCTGCTCCTGTTTGCGGCCATCGTGGCCGCTTTCGGCTGGCGCGTCGCGCGCGTGCTCGCATTCCCGGTCGGCTACCTCTACTTCGCGATGCCGATGTGGACCGACATCAACGGCATCGTACAAACATTGAGCGCGAAGATGACCGGCGTGCTGATCTGGATCACCGGCCTGCCGGCCTATGTGCGGGGTGATTTCGTTCACCTACCCGGTGGAACGATAGAAATTGCCCAAACGTGCAGTGGCTTGCACGCGCTCATCGTCGGGCTGGCGCTCGCCACCCTGTACGGTGAGATCACCAGCGAGCCGCTGCGTCGCAGGCTGACGTGGATCGGCGTGATGGGCGTTCTGTCTCTGATCGAGAACTGGGTGCGGATTTTCATCGTGCTCACCGCGGCGTACTTCAGCCACATGCACAGCTCGCTCGTGAAGAATCACTATTGGCTCGGCTGGTGGCTCTTCGCCGCAATCTTCGCTGGCTTTCTGTGGTGGACGGGACGCCAGCCGGCTTCCAGAGATCACAAGCATGCCACCGGGAAACGCCAGGACACCACTCATCCTGACGCCGGACTCAGGGAAACACGGATCGCCGTCACACTCGTGGTGCTGGCGTTCCTGCCCGCGCTCGCGTACGGCATGGATTGGGCACACTCTGGCGAACCGGCACTTGAGATCAAGTGGCCCGCAGCGCCCGCGGGGTGGAGCGGACCGCAGCCAGTTGCCGGCGGGGTTTGGCACCCGTATTTTCTGCGTCCTGACGGTGAATCCCTGGTGGCCTACACCGGCGCTGGCGGAAAAGTGGAAGCGTTCGCAGTGGCGTACCGGGCGCAGACTCAAAACGCCAAGCTCCTGAGCTACTGGAACCATCTACTGGGCGACAAGCACCGGTTGCGGGCAGAATCCGTGCGCATCGTGAATTCCCCTTCGGGAAAGTGGCGGGAGACACTGGCCGTGGATCGAGCGGACACGCGCTCGCTCATCTGGACGCGTTACCTCGTCGGCAACCGCGCATTTACCGACCCACGTCTGTCCCAACTCTGGTATGGACTCTCAGCAATAGTGGGTCATCCTCTGTATTCGCTGACGGCGCTGCGCGCCAACTGCACTTCGAACTGCAAAGCAGCCCATGCCCTTCTGCACAACGCAGATAATATACAACCGATTTTTTCGCAACCCAGTGCTGACGGGGCACGGAAATGAAGCACCAACCCAAAAACACCAAAGGATTGCTCGACAGCGTTCACTCACGATTTTTCCGCCTCTCGTATCCCGATTGCGCCAAAGACCGCGACCGCCCACCATCGACCCATCGAGCTGGAATTATTTGAATCCCAGCATGCCGATCTCACAGGCACACAAAATCGCGCTCGACACCGCGACGACCCTCCACAATTGCCAAGATGAAGCGCGTCTTTTTTGACTGCCTGAGTTCTGTTGGCCAAAAGATAGTCCGCAGGCCAGCAGCAATTGCGCACATTCTGTTTGGATTTGGCCCACACCTTGACGCAAATTATTCCGCTCATTCCAGCGATTCGGATCATCTCTCAGGGATAACCGCTCGAGCCAAAGTCAACCAACGTCGAGGAACGTGCGCTCGTCTCTGCGATGCTATGAGCGCCGACGTCCCTTGAAGCACGCGCTTTTCGCACAAATGCCAACGAGCAAGAGAATAAAGCTCATCCGAAATGGCTTTATCGACGGCACGTGCAAGCGTCCTGCTTTCACGCACTCGCGGATGATCGTGCATCCACTCCAGGTAGGAGATTTTGCTCTGAGCCTGGGCCAGTCCGGTGCCGGCTTTGCTGAAAAGGTTGTAAACCCCCACTCGCCAGCGATAAATCGAGCCTCTGAGGAATGCAGTGCGAAGAGCAAATGAGGCCCTGATGGACCACTCGTTATCCCACAGGAGGCAATCTTTCCGGAACCCGCCGACCTCAGCGAAACCCTTGGTAGTCACCGCAAATCTCTGGAACGGCATAGGGATTCTTGAGAAAAGGGAGACCGGTAGCTGGCGATCCAGAACCAGCAGATCGCGAAGCGACGACGGCCCCGAATGTTGGCTGAGCAAATTCTCCGTCGCAGCAGCGATCGCCGCTTGGAATTCAACTGCGCGCTCGCCAAAGCAAGCGACATCAAGGTATAAGAGATCGACC
>JAKAXS010000369.1 GCA_021816505.1 Pseudomonadota bacterium | reverse complement strand
GTTCGGACACGAGAAGGGCTCGTTCACCGGCGCCACCGACAAGCGTATCGGCAAATTCCAGGAAGCGGACGGCGGCACGCTGTTCCTCGACGAAGTCGGCGAACTGCCTCTCGATGCTCAGGTGAAGCTGCTGCGCGCGTTGCAGGAAGGTGAAATCGATCCCGTCGGCGCCAAGCGGCCCGTCCACGTCAATTTCCGCCTGATCTCCGCCACCAACCGCGACATGATCCAGCTGGTGAAGGACGGCAAGTTCCGCGAAGATCTCTATTACCGCCTCAACGTGTTCCCGATTCATGTTCCGGCATTGCGCGAACGCGCATCGGACGTGGCCGAACTCGCGCAGCATTTCGTCAACCGCATCGCAGCGGAAGAAGGCAAGCGGGTCATCGGCCTCAGCGAGCCCGCCAAGCGCATGCTCGCCGCCTACAAATGGCCCGGCAACGTGCGCCAGTTGGAGAATGCGGTGTTTCGCGCCGTCGTTCTAGCGGATCGTCCTGAACTCGGCGTATCGGAATTCCCGCAAATCGCGGCGCAGGTCGACGGCTTCGATGCCGAAATCCCTCCCGCACCCGTCGAGATGCAGAAGCCTGCCGCCTACACCGGTCCCGCAGTCATCGGCGCCGACGAGATCGTGCCGCAAACGCTCGAGATCAAGAACGGCGTCAGCGCCACGCTCGGCATACCGGCCGTGACGGAATCCGGCGAGATCCGTGCGCTGGAAGACATCGAGGCGGACATGATCCGCCTCGCCCTCGGCCGCTATCGTGGCCACATGACGGAAGTCGCAAAACGGCTGAAGATCGGCCGCTCGACGCTCTACCGCAAAATGCAGGAGTACGGCCTGGAGCAGCGCGTCGTCTAAGCGACGCGCCAAGCTCAGGTGTTCGGGACTTTCGGCTCGATCTTCTTGGCCGGCGGAAGCGTGTTCGGCAGCGGATCCGGCTTCACGTCGGCAGGCGGTTCGGCCGCCTTCTTCTCGATCGGCGGAGGCGCCTCCAAGACTTCCTCAGGCGGCGCCTTCGGCAACTGTTCCTGAGCGCGCGGCTCACCTGGTTCCGGAATGGTGCCCGGAGGCGGCTGCTGCGTTTGCTCCTGTGCAAATGCAGCGTTGAGCGGCATCAACGTCATCACCGCAATCGCGGCGCCGACGCACATTTTTGATTTCCGGGTCATAACTCAGAACGCGCGGCCTAAACCCCGGTTCCGCCGATTAGCCTATGCGCTTGCCGATCACATATCCGAGAACGGCCCAGATCAGGCCGAAGCCGAACTGAAGGGCGACCAGCCCCGCTTCCCCGCCCAGCGCATGCACCGGCAGCAACCCGAGCATCGTCACCAGCCAGTAGAGGATGAAGCCGGACAGCGCCGCTGCGAACGCAGCCACGATAAGCTTCTGCCACTGGTCGGCCTTGAGGCCCATCCAGAACCCCACGGCGATCACGGCCGGGTTGAGAAGCGCCAGCAGCACCAGCGTTGCGGGATCGAAGGGACGAATTTCCATTACGCTGCGCCGCCATCACCACGCGGTGCATGGCCCTTGGCGACCGTCTCCTGCGCCTGACGCAGCTTCTCTTCCTCGTACTGCACGAACCAGCCGATCATCTGCCGCCACAAGGCTTCCGTCAGCTCGGGTGGCAGGCCCTTGGCCTTGCCGCGCACCTTCACCTTGTCGATCACCTGCTGGATGCGCCAGGGCACGTACGCATCGCCCGGGTTTTCTTTCAAGTGCCAGGCCCGGTCGACATACCGGAAGCGTTCCGCCATCAGGTCGACGAGTGCCTCATCGATGCGGTCGATCTCGGCCCGAACGTCGGGCATCGCCTTGCAGTCTTCGGGAGACAGCGGCATCAGCTCTTCCCTTTCTTCGCGGCGGCGTCGCGCCACCAGGTCTGAGGTACCGTGAAGCGGCCGGACGCGGTTTCGATCGCCTGCGCGGTGCGGAACAACGTCGCTTCATCGAACGGCTTGCCGATCAACTGCAGTCCAAGCGGCGTGCCCTGCGACGAAAGCCCGGCCGGTACGGAAATGCCGGGCAACCCCGCCATGTTCACGGTCACGGTGAAAATGTCTTCCAGGTACATGGCGATCGGATCGCCGGATTTCTCCCCGAAGCCGAACGCGGGCGACGGTGTCGTCGGCGTCAGCACCACGTCGACCTTGTCCCACGCCTCATCGAAGTCACGCTTGATCAACGTGCGAACCTTCTGCGCCTTCAAGTAGTACGCATCGTAATAGCCGGCCGACAGAACGTAAGTGCCGACGAGAATGCGCTTGCGCACCTCGTGACCGAAGCCTGCCGCGCGCGTGTTCTCGTACGTTTCGATCACGTCGCGACCCGGCACGCGCAGCCCGTAGCGCACGCCGTCGTAGCGCGCGAGGTTGGACGAAGCTTCCGCCGGAGCCACGATGTAGTAGGCCGGCAGCGCATACTTCGTGTGCGGCAGGCTGATATCGTGGATGGTGGCGCCGGCATCCTTCAGGATGGCGATGCCCTTCTGCCAGAGCGCGTCGATCTCGGACGACATGCCCTCGACGCGGTATTCCTTCGGCACGCCGATGCGCAGACCTTTGACACCGCTCGTCAGGCCCGTCTCGTAGTCCGGCACGGGAACGTTGACGGAGGTGGAGTCCTTCGCGTCGTAGCTGGCCATGCTGGTCAGCATGATCGCGGCATCGCGCACCGTCTTGGCGATCGGGCCTGCCTGGTCGAGCGACGAGGCAAACGCCACGATGCCCCAGCGCGAGCAACGTCCGTACGTCGGCTTGATGCCGACCGTACCCGTCAGCGCGGCCGGCTGCCGGATGGAGCCGCCGGTGTCCGTCGCCGTCGCCGCCAGACACAAGTTCGCGGCGACCGCCGCCGAAGATCCGCCGGACGATCCGCCGGGGACCAGCTTGGTATCTGAGCCGTTGCGGCGCCATGGCGACACCACGGGCCCGAATGCGCTCGTCTCGTTCGACGAGCCCATAGCGAACTCGTCGTTGTTCAGCTTGCCCAGCATCACCGCGCCGGCATTCCACAGGTTGCCGCCGACCGTGGACTCATAAGCGGGCTTGAAATCGTCGAGGATCTTGGAGCACGCCGTCGTGCGAATGCCGTTGGTGCAGAACAGATCCTTGTTGCCGAGCGGCAGGCCTTCCAATGGCCGCGCGTCCCCTTTGGCAAGACGCCCATCGCTCGCGCCGGCCTGCGCGAGCGCATGCTCGGGCGTCGTGAGCACGTAGGCGTTGAGTGCACCGTTCGCCTGCTCGATGGCGCCGACGTGTGCCTCGGTCAACTCCGTGGCGGTGAACGCCTTCTTGCGCAAACCATCGCGCGCTTCCGAAAGCGTCAGAGCCGTCAAATCCGTCACGATCAATTTCCCTGTTTGGCGGCGGGCGCGTCGCACACGGTATAGACCATGGCTTCCTTATCCTCTTCGCCCTTCACCTTGAATGTCTTGTCATCGACCTTGTCGACGAACTGCACGTCTTCCCACTCGCTTTCGCCTTCCTCGCAGGACGCGACGACCTTCCAGCTTTTGCCAGGCGCCGTCTCGGCGACCGATGTAAACGTGCAGCTGTGCTCCCAGCCGTCAAAGCCTTTGGCCGTCAGCGTCTCGGGCACCGTCGAGATATTGCGATCACCACCGGCCGCAAGCGCCTTGAGCTTGTCGCAGCCCTCGGCGGTCGCGTAGGTCGCGCTGCCGAGAAATGCCGCCGCCTGTTCGGCCAACGCCGAACCAGCGAACCAAAGACCGGCAACGGAAAGCAGGATCGACGCGCGGCGCATGGGCTTACTCCACCACTTTGGGGATGACAAAGAAGTTGCTTTCGCTGATTGGGGCGGGGGCGACGACCACATTGGTAATTTCCGCGTAGGGCGCGTCGTCGACGCACTGC
>JAKAXS010000368.1 GCA_021816505.1 Pseudomonadota bacterium | reverse complement strand
GATGGGGTTTGGTTTCATTTCCTCGTGCTTGGGCAATGTGGGCGTGTCGCCGTACGCAGATGAGGAAGCGGCATAGATGAGACGGCCCACGGCGGCTTCGCGCGCCGCTAAAAGCAAATTGAGCGTGCCCTCGACGTTGGCGCGGTGGCTGGTGAGGGGATCCGCGATGGATTTGGGGACCGACGGAATCGCCGCCTGGTGAAAGACGTAGTCCGCGCCCTCGGCGGCACGCCGCCAGACGGCTTCAACTATGAGCTCTTCCTCGACGAGAAGGGCCAGAAGATCTCGAAGACCAAGGGCAACGGCCTGTCGATCGACGAATGGCTGACCTATGCGTCGCCGGAGAGCCTTGCGCTGTTCATGTATCAGAAGCCGCGCAGTGCCAAGCGGCTCTACTTCGATGTGATCCCGCGGGCGGTGGACGAGTATCTGCAGTTCATCGCTGCGTATCCGGGCCAAGAGTGCAAGGCGCAGATCGAGAACCCGGCCTGGCATATCCATGCGGGGCATCCGCCGAAAGCCGAGCTGCCCATCACCTTCGCGCTGCTGCTCAACATCGTTTCGGCTTCCAATGCGGAGGACAAGACGAAGTTGTGGGGCTTCATTCGCAAGTATGCGCCGGGCGCGACGCCGGAGGCCTATCCGGTGCTGGATCAGCTCGCGGGTTACGCGGTGGCCTACTACCACGCGTTCGAGAAGCCGAAGAAGGTGTACCGAGCGGCATCGGAGCAGGAGCGCGCCGCACTCGTGGCATTGTCGGACGCGCTCGCCAACGTGGCGCCCGGCACCAAGGGCGACGAGCTGCAGACGCTGGTGTACGAAGCGGGCAAGGCGAACGGCTTCGCGGAGAACCTGCGCGACTGGTTCAAGGCGATCTACGAGGTGCTGCTTGGTGCGAGCCAGGGGCCGCGTTTCGGCGGGTTCATCGAGCTCTATGGCATCAACGAGACGCGCGACTTGATCGCTAAGGGACTTTCGGGTGCCTTCGTGAAGGAACCCCAGCCGGCGTCCTGAGCCAGAGTGCTTCCGCACAAAAGTGTGCGGCGGCTTTCTAGGAAAGCTGCCAGCTCTTCATCAGCACGTCGATCAGCTCTTCGGTGCGGGCGTTGATGCTCTCGGCGGTCCACTGCTTGGCGACGCCCGCGCGCTTGGACAGAACGTATTCCGAATTGGCGAGGATGCGCCGCTTGGCCGACCAGTCCGACGTGTCGGCCACCTGATTGTCGGCCGAGGTGAGGAACGTCAGGTTGCCCAGGCGATGGGCGTTGCTCTGCACGGACTTCCTGTTCGGGAACGTGGCTCGCCAGGGCGAACCAGGCAGGAAGCTGCGCGGCAGGATGTGCTCCAGGGTGAGACGGGAGGCATGCGTCGGCCCGGGGTCCTGTCCAAGCGCGACGGAGACGCGGCGCAGCAGGCGCGTCGCGTAGTGCTTGGAATCGAACGTGGGTGATCGCAGGCTTTCCAGCGCGGCCTCCCGCATGCTTTTGGAAATGTTCAGCTCGTGCAGGCCGGCCGGCGATTCACCTTTGTCCATTTCACCGAGCAGCCGGAGAATGTGACGCTGCCGCTTGACCGGATCGGCGCCGGAGAGGCGCAGGAACCAGACGAGACGGTCCAGCCGGCGAAAAAACTCCAACGTCTCGCCGTTGGCGTCCTTGCGACGGACCAGCCAATTGAGCGCGGCGGGCATCCAGAACTGCGCATCGATCCATGACATCTGCCGCACGTGCGCGGCGATGGCGGGCTGCGTCCCCGGCGCGCCGATCGTACCGGCGCGAATGCGCGCCACGAGGTCGGCTGCAGGTACCAGTTCTTCGGTGATGAAAGCCAGCCCGGCACTGTCCATTGCGTGCGCGCGAGCGAGATCCGCTTCGACCGGCTTGTCCGACAGATTGCGCAGGCGGAGCATGCGCAGGTGCCCCAGCAGCGCATGAAGATCGTTCGCGCCCAGAAGCGCCTCGCATTGTTCCCAATAGCGCTGGCAGGCCGAGCGTTCGTCGTCGGGAACGATGGACAGAAGCGTCGCCTTGGCCCGGTCGGTAGGCGTGAAGTCGACGCGGGTTTCCTCCTCGATCTGCAGGATGCGCCAGGCTTCATCTTCGTCGGCGACCGAGCAACGCAGGATGTTGCAGTTGTTGGCCAGGAATGCCGCCAGGTCGCGGCGGGATTTTTCGCTGAAGCGATCGGACGCGAGTTCTGTCCGCAGGTAGTCGCGGTTCTCGATGATATTGCGCTGCGTTTCGGACAAGTCCGATAGGGAGGCGTCAACCTCGCGCTGGGTGGCTCCCAATTCTTGAACGTAGTGTGCGACGAACGGTGCGAGCGCTTGCTGCGGCTGCAGATGAAATGCGCCGTTCTGCACGAAGGCATGCAGGGCAGCACGCTGGGTTTCGTCAGTCTCGATGTCGCGCAGCACCGAATAGAGCAGCGTCAAGGTCATGACGCGCTGATGGCCGTCGACGAGCGCTGCGTTGGTGTTGCCGTCGGTTGTGGCGAGCATGATCTTGCCGAGAAAATACCGCGGCGGGGATGCGGCCATCGCCTCGAGCAAATTCGTCAGCAGGCGGCCGACTTCGGATGTATGCCAAGCATAGGCGCGCTGAAACCAGGGCAAATGATAGGTGTGTGCGCCGTCAAATAATTCGCGGACAGACAATACTTTTACAGAGATATAGTTCGTCACGTAGTCCCCCGGGCCTGCATCCCCATGCAGGCTCCTCATAAAACCTCAATGATCGCTTGCAGGCTTGCGCTGACGTGGGCTCGTTGAAACGCTTAGATGTTGAAGATGCGTCGTAGTATGAAATAGCAGGGAGTTCGAAAAGCCGGATTAAGAAATCGATCTTCTAAAGCGGCAGCGCGTTAGTTGCGCGGCGCCGTGGCCATAACAGCACACGTCATTTGATCTGCCAAGGAACTGCCAACGATGCTTTCGGCACTCTACGATCTTGCGCGCCCGGCGTTGTTCGTGCTCTCGCCCGAGGAAGCGCACGAACTCGTTTTGAAGTCGCTGGAGCTGGGAGTCTATCCACGTCCCGCGTCGCCCGACCCGTCATGCCTCCAGACGTCGATCTGGGGCATGACGTTGCCGAACCCGATCGGCATCGCGGCAGGTTTCGATAAAGACGCGCGCGTTCCCGATGCGGTGCTTGGGCTCGGCTGCGGCTTTGCCGAAGTCGGTACCACGACGCCCCTGGCACAAAGCGGCAATCCAAAGCCTCGGCTGTTCCGCTTGCCGGAAGATGGCGCCGTGATCAATCGGTTGGGTTTCAACAACGCGGGACACGCGGCGGCGCTGCAGAGGCTGCGGGCGCGGTCGGCCAAAGGAGTCGTGGCGGTCAATATCGGAGCCAACAAGGAGACGCCTGACCGTGCCGGTGACTACGTCGCGGGGCTTAGGACATTCTACGACGTCGCGAGCGCGTTCACGGTCAACATCTCCTCGCCGAATACGCCGGGCCTGCGTGACCTGCAGGCGCCCGAGCTGCTGGACGAGTTGCTGGGTCGCGTGATGGCGGCGCGGGCTGAATTGGTTGCCGCCGGCAACCCGCGGCGGCCGATAACGGTGAAGATCGCGCCGGACATTGCCGAGGAGGACGTGGCCCCGATCTGTGCCCGGCTGCTGGCGCATGAGGTGGATGCGATCGCGGTGTCGAACACCACGCTCTCGCGGCCGAACCTGGTCAACCGCGATGCCAAGCAGGGGGGAGGGCTGTCGGGTAGGCCCCTGTTCGAGCGCTCGACGATCATGCTGGCACGGGTCTATCGCGAAACTAAGGGGACGGTGCCGTTGATCGGGATCGGAGGTGTCGACAGTGGCGACACGGCGCTGGCCAAGATAGAGGCGGGAGCCACGCTCGTGCAGCTTTACACCGGTCTGGTC
>JAKAXS010000367.1 GCA_021816505.1 Pseudomonadota bacterium | reverse complement strand
CCGATCTTAACAACGTACTCGCAATGCTCGTGCAGAGCATAACTAGGGCGGCGACAAGCAGAGACAGTACTGAAAGGACGTGCACCACCCGTTGGGTCGTGCCGGTTTATCCAGGTCCAAGATATGCTCAGCAAGAGTATATCAGGCAAGGGTGAGGAAGAAGACGCGATGAACCTTTACACAGCAGTGCCCCGCAAGGATGTCAGCCCGGCATGTCCGGTACCCGCCGCTCCGCCTTCGCGCGCGCCGTCGAAGTACGCGTTCACGCCGTCGCTCGCCCGCGAGTTGGAGCCGCTGTACGACCGCGTGAAGCACGTCGTCACGCCGATGGAGTGGATGCAGTACGCGCCGCTCGTCAAAGAAATCAACGAGCTCAAGAAAGAGCGCAACGCCGTCATCCTCGCGCACAACTATATGACGCCGGAGATCTTCCACTGCGTGGGCGACATCCGCGGTGACAGCTTGCAACTGGCGAAGGAAGCCGCGCGCGTCGACGCCGACGTGATCGTCCAGGCGGGCGTGCACTTCATGGCCGAGACGTCGAAGCTGCTCAATCCCGACAAGACGATCCTGATCCCGGACATGAAGGCCGGCTGTTCGCTGGCATCCTCGATCACGGCTGAGGACGTGCGCATGCTTCGCGACGCCTATCCCGGCGTGCCGATCGTGACGTACGTCAACACCAGCGCCGCCGTGAAGGCGGAATGCGATATCACCTGCACCTCGTCGAACGCGGTGAAGGTGGTCGAGAGCATGGGCGCCCCGCGCGTGCTGCTGATCCCGGATCAGTATCTCGCGAAGTACGTTGCCACGCAGACGAAGGTCGAGATCATCACCTGGGCCGGCGCCTGCGAGGTGCACGAGCGCTTCACGGGCGAGGAGCTGGACGCCTATCGCAAGGCCGATCCCAACATCAAGATCATCGCGCATCCCGAGTGCCCGCCCGACGTCATCGCGGCGTCGGACTTCACGGGCTCGACGGCGGCCATGATCGATTGGGTGAAGACCAAGCGCCCGAAGAAGGTCGTGCTCGTCACCGAATGCTCGATGGCGTCCAACGTCGCCGCCGAAACGCCGGACGTGGAGTTCGTGCGTCCGTGCAACTTGTGCCCGCACATGAAGCGCATCAGTCTGGAGAAGATTCGCGACAGCCTTCTCTACATGCAGCACGAGGTGCACGTTGATCCCGAAGTTGCCGCCCGCGCGCGCCGCGCCGTGGAGCGGATGGTCAACCTCACCAACTAAGCCTTAACCGGCGGGCTGTGCAGACCGCTCGTCTATCCCAAAGGAGAAGCCGATGGGAACCGTGGGCACGACAACGATGACGAAGACGCATGCTGCGGGCCGCCGCGGAACCAAGACCGCAGGTGAGGGCGATATCGTCATCATCGGCGCTGGCCTTGCGGGCCTGTTCACCGCCCTGCGGCTCGCGCCGCTGCCGGTAACAGTCATCGCGGCAGCACCTTTGGGCGAGGGCGCGTCGAGCGTGTGGGCGCAGGGCGGCATCGCCGCCGCCGTCGGCGAGGGCGATACGCCGAGCCAGCACGCGCACGACACGATCGTCGCGGGCGCCGGCATCGTCGACGAGACGGTCGCTCGCATCGTTGCCGAGGAGGGGCCGGATCGCATTCGCGATCTCCTGAAGTACGGCGTGCCCTTCGACCGCGACCTCGGCGGCCATTTCGTCCTATCGCGCGAGGCCGCGCATTCGCAGAAGCGCGTAGTCCGCGTCTCGGGCGATCGCGCCGGCTTCGCCATCATGCAGGCATTGATCGCGGCTGTTCGCGCCACGCCCTCCATTCGCGTGCTGGAACACTATGAGGCCGAAGACCTGATCCTGACGGACGGCCGCGTGACCGGGCTGCGCCTGATCCGCTCGGCCGAGCGCGGCAACGGCACCTACGATCTCATTCCCGCGAGCGCCGTCGTGCTGGCGACCGGCGGCATCGGCGCGCTTTATGCCGTCACCACCAATCCCACGTACGCCCGCGGCGAGGCGATCGCCTTCGCGGCACGTGCCGGCGCCGTCATCGCCGACGCGGAGTTCGTGCAATTCCACCCGACGGCGATGGACCTCGGCATCGATCCCGCCCCCCTTGCGACAGAGGCGCTGCGCGGCGAGGGCGCGACCTTGATCAACGCACACGGCGACCGCTTCATGGCGCAGTTGCACCCCGACGGCGATCTGGCACCGCGCGACATCGTCGCCCGCGGCGTCTTCGCCGAGATCGAGGCCAAGCGCGGCGCCTATCTCGACGCGCGCGCCGCCATCGGCGAACGCTTCGCGGCCGAGTTCCCGACCAACTACGCCGCCGCCATGTCGGCCGGCATCGATCCCGCGCGCGAGCCGATACCTGTTGCCCCCGCCGCGCACTACCACATGGGCGGCGTGTCCACCGACCTCAACGGCCGCACCACGGTGCTTGGCCTTTGGGCCGCCGGTGAAGTGGCCTCCACCGGCCTGCACGGCGCCAACCGGCTCGCATCGAACTCGCTGCTCGAAGCGACGGTCTTCGGCGCGCGCGTCGCCGACGACGTTCGCAAGACGATGCCCGCCAGCCGCGCCGGCAACGAGCATCTGTCCGACCCTCGGCGCGTCAGCAGCGGCGGCCGAGTGGCCGATCCGGTGGCGCGTGCCGCGGCCGTGAAGCTGCTGCGCGAAACGATGAGCCGTCACGTTGGCGTCATCCGCAGCGCACGCGGTCTGCGCAGCGCGCTTGCCACTTTCAGCGCAATCGAAAAGGCAGCCGGCGGCGACACCGTGCTGGCCAACATGGCGCTCGCCGCGCGCTTCGCGGCGGGTGCCGCGCTCCTGCGTAAGGAGAGCCGTGGCGGCCACTTCCGCAGCGACTATCCCGAGACGCTGCCCGAACTCGCCAAGCGCAGCTTCCTGACACTTGCCGATCTCGATCGCCTGCAGTCGGCACCGCGTTCGCGCCGTGCCCGGGTCTCGGAGCCTGCTGCAGCGCTATGAGCAAACCTGCCGCGTCGCCTTCCTTGCCGCGTTTGCCTCGGCCGCTTGTCCAGCGCGCCGTCGCTGACGCATTGGCCGAGGACCTGGGACAGGCCGGCGACATCACGACCGACGCGACCGTACCCGCCGATCGCACCATCGAGGCGACGCTCGCCGCGCGTAAGCCAGGTGTCGTCTCCGGTCTCGACCTTGCCGAGGAAGCGTTCGGTGTTCTCGATCGACACGTCGTCTTCGAGCGCCTGATCGATGACGGGCGCGCCGCACCTGCCGGTGCCATCATCGCGCGCATCTCAGGAAACGCGCGCGCGATCCTGACCGCTGAACGCGTCGCGCTCAATTTCATGGGGCGCATGAGCGGCATCGCCACGCTGACGCGCACTTACGTCGATAAGGTCGCGGGCACCAAAGCCAGCATCGTCGATACCCGCAAGACCACGCCCGGCCTGCGCGCCTTCGAAAAGTACGCCGTGCGCTGCGGCGGCGGACGCAATCATCGAACCGGCCTGTTCGACGCGATCCTGATCAAGGACAACCACATCGTGGCAGCCGGCGGCTTGAGTGCGGCAGTAGAAGCTGCGCGCCGCAACGCGGGCCACATGGTGAAACTGGAAGTCGAAGTCGACACGCTCGATCAGCTACGCGAGGCGCTCGCCTTCGATATCGACGCTGTCCTGCTCGACAACATGAAGCCGGCGACCCTGCGCGATGCCGTCGCCATTGTCGCGGAGCGTGGCGGTCGCGTGCTCACCGAGGCGTCGGGCGGCGTAGACCTTACGACCGTGCGGGCCATCGCCGAATCCGGCGTCGATCTGATCTCCATCGGCGCGCTCACCCATTCCGCGCCGGTACTAGACCTGGGGCTGGATTTCTAGTCTGGCCGGTTCGTCGTACCCTCGCGTTGTCCCGCCAGG
>JAKAXS010000366.1 GCA_021816505.1 Pseudomonadota bacterium | reverse complement strand
TGTCGGCGAGGCGCGTGGCCAGGCGGCGGTCGTACGCGGACCACGGCCGCGCGTCCTGGCCGAGGTGGTCGAACACGTACTGGATCTCGGCGCCATGCCCCGCGCCGCAGCCGTAGCCGCAATGCGCGCGTCGGCGGCGCACGCAAGTCGCACCATCTGACGGGCAACGCAGTCGACTTCCGCGTGCGCGGCGGTGGGCGTGGTGTTTATGCGTTCCTGCGTAGCCTCGGCGGCGTCGGCGGTGTGAAGCACTACGGTGGCGGGCTGTATCACGTCGATACCGGACCGCGCCGCAGCTGGTAAAATCCACGGCGAACGTTTCCTCATACGCATCGGCGCGCGTACGTGCCGATGCGTGTGCGGCTCTGGCAGGTCGGTCTGGCGGGTTTACTCAAGCGGCAGCTTGAGCGCTGCCTTGCTCGGGTGGTCTGAAGCCAGCGTGGGAGCGAGGATCGGGCCGCGGATGCGAACGCGTTCATTCAATGACGCGTTGCCTGGATCTTTCGACTGAGCAGCGATCGACAGGTCGAGAACCTGCTGTGACAGGTCGATCGTGCCGTCCACGGCCACCTTGCGCGTTTCGGTTACGGCTTCGACGGACTTCGCGGTCAGGACGCCGTTCGCTGCTTCGAACGTGGCGTTCAGCTGGTTGAGCGTTGTCGTGCCGCCGGCGAGTTTGCCCCAGCCCATGGTGCCTTCCTTGCCGCCCTCCTTTGCCGTCGCGATCAGCGAGGCAAGGTTGAAAGCGATGCTGCCGCCTTCCGGCAGGGATAGCGTTGCGCTTCCTGTCAGCGTCTGCCGCAGCTCGACGTCCGTCGTGCCGGACGTCGTGATGTCGATGTCGGCGCGGCCGGCACCCGAGATCAGCTGGCGATCCGACAGGACGTGCATGGCGTTGGCGAGGTCCGGCGCACTGATGGAGCCGCGCAGGTCGTAGCGGGGAACGGCTCCCGAAAGGTCGACTGTGACGCGGGCGTTGCCTTGCGTCTCGGCGTCGATTTCGATCTCGGCGATATCGGCGAGCAGCTTGCTGTCCTTCATCGTCAGACTTGCGGCACCGCCGCCGAGCGCGGCGCCATTCGACGTGACGGTCGTCGCGGAGATGCGCAGATCGGCATCCAGCGCGCGAATCAGCGATCCCGACGAGGGGCTGCCGATGAGCCAGCGCGACCAGTCGATGGCGCTTTGCGTCAGGGTGGCGAGCGTCGTAGGCGCAGGACGGACGTACGGCGCGAGTTCGAGATTGGCGAAGGCCAGCGTGCCGTCCAGCGACGGACGTGTGCCGCCGAGATTGAGCGACAATGTTCCATTCGCCTCGTTGCCGTCGACCGTGAACTTCGCCTCTTCGAACGTGATGGTCTGGCCCGACCAGTCGAGCGGACCTTTGGCGCTGAACTCATCCAGGCCATTGCCCGTGATCGTGTCGCCGCTGAGCCAGCCGATCAGCCGCTTCGCTTGCGGCGTCGCGATCGATGCGTTGGACGACGTGAGCTTGAAGGCCTCGCCGCGCACATACTCGCCGCTGAAGTTCGCGGTCACGAGGTCGCTCGCGATCTTGACGCTCACGGGAAGCCGCGCGCTGGCAGACTTCGCATTCTTCGTATTGATGGAAATATCGAACGGCAACGTCACGCCGTCACGTTTCAGCGTGCCTTTTGCTTGAAGCTCGGTTGCGCCGGACTTGGTGATCTCGCACGTGACATGACCGAGCAAGGAGTCTTCAAGGGCACCACCCGGGCGATACATGATCTTGGCGTCCGCGACGGAAAGCGTGGCGAAGCTCATGTCGGTGATCGGGCGCAGGATGCCGGCGACGGCTTCAGATACGGCCGCGGTACGGGCGGCATGCAGGCCGGAGGCGTCGAGAACGAATTTGGCGTCGCTGAGAACGAGATTGGCGCTGCCGTCGTGCAGCTTCGCGGCGACCTCGGCGTCGCTCAATGCGCGGCCGTTGGCCGGCGGTGCCATCGACACCGTTGCGCGCTCGAGGACGAGGAGCGGTCTGTCGAAAAGCATAGAGGGCGCATCGATGTGGACGATGTGCTGGTTGCTGGCCTGAGCCGCGCCAACGGGTTGCGCGCCGTGGCTGTCGAATAGCATGGGCCCGAGCCAGCCTGACGCCACGAACGCCAGAACCGACAGGGCGAACAGCTTGCGGACCAGCTTGTGTTTGGAGGGCTTCATTGCGCGTGCCGGGACCCTCAGTTTGAATGACACGAAGCCGGTGGCGGCGGCAGGGCCAGCCGCGTCAGACGATGAGCTTCATGAGATAGCCACCTTTCATAGACAAGCGGCCCGTTCAGCGCAACGTCGTATTCCCGCTCAGGCAGACGCCACAATGAGCAATTATTCTGCAATTTCAGAACTCTGAACGCTTGTCTACAGCGACGTGCTCGAGCCGGTGCCATGATTTGAATTGGCTTGATTGGATTGCCGCCCTCCGGCGCGGCCGGACGCGATGGCGTTGTGGAGCAGCAGCAGCGGCAACAGCCCGACGAGGACGATAAGCAGCGCGCCCGGGCTGGCACGCTCGAACTGCTCGATGCCGGCCAGGCTGTAAACGTGGGTCGCCAGCGTTTCCACGTTGAAGGGGCGCAGCAGCAATGTGGCCGGCAGTTCCTTCATCGCATCGACGAACACGAGAAGGGCGGCGGCGCCGAGGGCGGGCATGGCAAGCGGAAGATGAATGCGCCGCAGCGTCGAAAGCGCGGTTTCGCCCAACGTGCGCGCCGCTGCGTCGAGGTTGGGCGAGATGCGTTCCAGGCCCGCCTCGACACCTCCGAGGGCGACGGTCAGAAAGCGAATGACGTAGGCAAGGGTTACCGCGAACAGCGAACCGGACAGCAGAAGGCCGGTCGAGACGCCGAACATGGATCGCACTTGCGCATCGATGAAATTGTCGGTGGCGGCCAGCGGGATCAGAAGGCCGATTGCCAGCACGGTACCCGGCACGGCGTAGCCGAGGCCACACAGCTGCACCGATGTCGCGACGGACCGTGTCGGCACGATCCGCTTGGCGTAGGAGAGGACGATTGCGATCGCGACGGTGAGAGCGGCGGCCAGGCTCGACAGCAGCAACGTGTTGAACGCCGCGCTCACGAATGCCGTTTCGGCAAACTCGGTGAGGTGCGCTAGCGTGTGCCGCGCGAGAACCAAGGTCGGGATCACGAAGCCGGCGACAAACGGTAGCAACGCAACGCCGGCCGCCGCAGCGGCTTTCCAGCCGCGAAGTTCTTCGAACGGGATTGCGCGGTAGCGACCGGTGGTGTGATGCGTACGCGCGCCGCCGCGAAGCCAACGTTCCAGCAGCAGGAGCGCGAAGACGAAGATCAGCATCACGGTTGCGATCTGGGCGGCACCGGCCAGGTTCGAACGTTGCACCCACGTGGAATAGATGCTGGCCGTCAGCGTTTCGATGCCGAGGTACTGCACGGCGCCGAGGTCGTTCAGTGTCTCCATGATGACCAACGCGACACTGGCGGCGAGTGCGGGTCGCGCCAGCGGCAGCGCGACCGCGTAGAATGTGCCGATCGGCGTTCGGCCCAGCGTGCGGGCCACTTCCAGCGCACAGACGGACTGCTGCACGAAGCTCGCGCGCGCGGAGAGGTAAACGTAGGGGTAGAGAACAGCCGCGAAGATCACCGCCGCCCCCGGCAACGATCGGATGTCGGGAAACCAATAATCGCGCACGCTGGTCCAACCGAACGCTTGACGCAGGCCGCTTTGAACAGGCCCCGAGTAGTCGAGCAGTTCGACGTAGCAATAGGCGACGATGTACGTCGGCATGGCCAGCGGCAGTACGAGCAGGCGGTCGATGACGGTCCGGCCGGGGAAGCGGTACATCGTGACGAGCCAGGCCGTGAGCGTTCCGACGATCAGGGAAACAGCCGCAGATCGG
>JAKAXS010000365.1 GCA_021816505.1 Pseudomonadota bacterium | reverse complement strand
CCAAGCCACGCGATTGAGCGCCATCTGATCGGCTCCGGGCGTCGCCTTTACATCGAGCAGCGCCGGTGAGAGCACAGCGCTCTCTGGCAGCGTCAGGGGTGCGCTGGTTGGAGTTAGAGACGCGAGGTCGAGGACGGCGACCTGCAATTTGACGGTCGTTGATTTGCCCCGAATGCGGGCGTCGGCGACGGCAAGTCTCGATCCGTCCGGGCTGACGGCAACGCCCTCCGGCCTCTCGACGCCGAGTTCCTCAGGCGTCTTTGCCGCGATGCGCTCGGCCTTGCCGGCCGTCAGCTTGTAAAGACGCACGCCGGTGTCGCCCGAAGTGATGATTAGCGGATCGCCGGTTTCCGACTTTGCCCACGCGAGGCCTGGCGTATCCGGAAACGGATCGCAGTCGATCCCGGGTGTGGCGGGGCAGCAGGCGCCTCCAGTGCCGGCGTATCCTTCGTCATCCGCGCTCGCAAGCGTCCAATCCTCCGTTTTCCAGACGCGCAATCCGCAGCCGTCGCTGAGCGCGGCGGCAAGCCACGCGCCGTCGGGCGAGAAACGCACGGCCTGCGGTCGCGTGGCGATATCCTGCGAGATCGTCCGCTCGATCCGTCGCGAGGCGCGATCCAGAATGTAGATCGCCGCGGTGCCGGCTTTCGCAAAGCCGCGGTCGTCGCGGAGCGGCGGGACGGCAGCTGCCACGCGTTTGCCGTCAGCGGAAATGGCGACGGCATGCGCGCGCTGCATCTCCTCCTCGCGCAGCGGCAGGCGCAGCAGATCGGGCGCGCTGACGTCGTCGAGCGACCACACGACGGCGGCCTTGGCGGGTGACGCCGAGACGAGGTGATTTTCATCCGCATCGACATCGATGCGCCAGAGCGGCGCCGCGAATGCATCATTGAGGACGAGCGCCGGAGACGAGGACGCTTCGGGCTGGACCTGGGCCAGCGCCGGCACCGCCGACGCCAACACGATGAGTGCGCAAGCGACGCGACGGCAAAGCATGGGATGCACTCGGCTAAGGTTGAGACGGCGGCTGGGGCTTACGGCCGTCGACGACGTTCATCGACGAATAGCGGCGGTAATAGCCCGTGATGGACAGCTTTGAGCTGGCGACGTCGGCCGCCTTCATGCCCGGCGGCAAGCTGAACGAGACGTTGATGGCGCGTCCCGACAGGATGCGGACGTAGCGATCGTCCTTCTCCTTGAGACGAATGTCGTCCGGCATCAGCTGCATGGCCGTGCCGTCCTTCCGCGTCACGTTCAGGACGACGCGGTTCATCTCCGACATTTCGAGTTCTTCCTCGGCGATGCGGAACCGCGTGGCGAAGGCCGTGATGTCGACCTCCTGCGTCATTTCTTTCGAGGGGTCGTCGGCATTGTCGATGACCTTGCCGTGGCTCACCCACGTGCGGGCCGCGTCGTCATACGAATACAAGAACGGGCAGGAGCCGTAGCCTTCGCCGGCCGTCAGCTCCAGGAAGTTCGCGCTGGCGTCCTCAAGGATGATGCGCTTGCCGTCGACGTTGAGGCCCTTCAGCGTCAGCTCAGGACCCCACATGTAGGGCGTAACCTTCGGCAGCTCGGGCGCGCGGAAGCTTTCCTTGGTCTTCTGCAGCGTGTTCTGCTCGCCAGGCGGCACTTCCTTGACGACCGTGCCGGGCGGCAGCTTCTCGTACCCGGCGAAAATCTTGCGCGCGTCCGACAGCTTTCCGCTGAATGCAAGCGCGAGGCCCTTCGGCGCAACGAACGTCATTTTCAGGGGCACGAGAGCGCGCTCGCCGGGCGCAAGCTTGCCGACGGTGCCCGGGATCGGCACGACGCCTGCGGCCACGACGCCGCGCATCGGTGGAGCGGGCGGACGCAATCCCGTATCCTCGACGTGCGTGCCCAGCAGTTCTCCCACGCTCATCGGCTTCGACGAGACGTTCTGGATCACGGCAACGTCGAGCACCATCTGGCGCGGAAAGTACGAAAAGTCGTAGCCGCCGCCGCAACCGTTGTACGAGCCGACGATAACGACGAAATCGTCGGGCCACGTATCCTTGGTCAGATACTGCAGAAGCTTGAGCGGACCCGAACCCGGCGTGGGGATCGGTTCCTCGTTGCTGTCCATGGTCGCGGCGAAGTCGGGGTTTTCGATCCGCATCATGGCTTGCTGGGCCTGCCAGCGCTCCTCGAAGCGCCCGAGATCGTCGGCGTTGAGATAGCGCCACAGCGAGATGCAGGAGTAATCGCCCGGAGGGCACGCATCGCCCTTGTAATAGAACTTCATGTCGTCGGGCCAGCGCTGCGTCGCGCGGATCACCTTGTCTTCGTCGGGGAGTGCCAGGCTTTGGCCCGTCAGCCCCTCCGTGTCAGGATAGGTGAGATAGGTGATCGCCTTGCGGCCCGTGCCGGCGGAGACCTTCTGCGTTTCCTCAGTCGCTTCGGCGCCGGTCGCCTGGAAGTGAAATGCGTCCTCGCGATCCTCGCTGATGCCGAAGTCCTTGTAGAGCTTCAGACCCTCTGCCCGTACGCCGTTGTCGACGAGGCGCGACTTGCCCAGGATGGCGGCAACCTCCGGCCAGGGTTTGCCGGCCAGAACACCGGCGGCCGCCGCCTCGCTGAGGCGATGAAACTCGACGCGCACGGATGGGGCCGAAGCCCCTTCCGGCTTGCACAGGTAGGTTACGAGCTTGGCATTGCCTTCGCCGAACGTCGCTTCGCGTGCGTCCTTGACACATTGGGCATGGGCGGCGGGGATGGCGCATAGTGTGCTTGCAATGGCGACAACGCCGCTGGCGAAACTTGCGCGCACAACGCGCTTCAGCGTCGAAAATTGATTGTTGAGCATCCCACCCCCGTGGCGCGCACAGAGATGTTCCGCCTGCTGGCGAAACGAGGCGTCGCGCGCGTGCCTTAACCCTTAGCGCAAATCCTTGTCCCCGGTCCATTCACCCGAAATTTTGTTGGGGAACCGACTGGCTCTCCGCGCATTAAGCTGGGTTGGGTGTTTTCCCGCCATCGGCGGGGGGAGGAATTGTGGCCACAAGAGGAAAGTGGGCGTCTTTCGCGCCTGCGGGTATGCGCCAATTTCCGGCGCATGCGCTTCTTGGGCCTGCCGTCTGCTGGTTCAATCCTTCAGAAGAAGTATGGTTCCGGCCCGGCTGGCACGTGTGCCTTGCCTCCAGCAATTGTGTCTCTGCGGCCAGAGAGTATCTCGATGTCTGAAAACGAAACGGCGCCAACCGGTTCAACGCCACCCCCCGAAGATCGAATGGTCCAGTTTCCCACGCGAAGCAATGCGGCGCCGACACCGGCTAGTCTGAGCGATCTGCTGCAAGCGTTTCAGCGCGTGAAGGCCGGCGACTTCACAGTACGGCTGACCGCCGAGCACGACGGCGTGATGGGCAAGATCGCCGACGCCTTCAACGACATCGTGGCCACCAACGAACGCATGGCCCACGAACTGGAACGCGTCGGCCAGGTGGTCGGCAAGGAGGGCCGCACCAAGCAGCGCGTTCGCCTCGGTCTGGCGCACGGTGCCTGGGGCGATATGGAGAACTCGGTCAACTCGCTGATCGACGATCTCGTATGGCCGACGACCGAAGTGAGCCGCACGATCGAAGCGGTGGCGCGCGGCGACCTTCTGGAAACCATGCGGCTCGACGTGGATGGGCGCCCCCTGAAGGGCGAATTCCTGCGCTCCGCGCAGATCGTCAACGGCATGATCAAGCAGCTGTCGGTGTTCACCTCCGAAGTGACGCGCGTGGCGCGCGAAGTGGGCACGGAAGGCAAGCTCGGCGGTCAGGCGCAGGTGCGCGAAGTGACTGGCGTCTGGAAGGAGTTGACCGAAAGCGTCAACCAGATGGCGTCGAACCTGACGGCACAGGTGCGCAACATCGCCGACGTGACGATCGCCGTG
>JAKAXS010000364.1 GCA_021816505.1 Pseudomonadota bacterium | reverse complement strand
TCTATCATAGGGATCCGTCTTGTAGGTCTGCGGGATCGGCATGTTGTTCCACGAATTGGAAAGGTCCGAGCCAAGTGCTCGATGCCGATCGTTGAGAACTGACTGCCGTGGTGGTGGTGTTGCCATGATACGTGCTCCGTTGGAACGTTGTTAGAAACTGGGGTGGGTTGGAATCCGTGGGCTCAATCCGGGCCGCCGCCGGGCGATGTGGGCGCACCGTCATCGTATTGAGACAGCCACTCGAGCGTGGTGTCGCGATAGCGCGTGATGCCCTTGTAATCGATCAGCTCTGGCGGAAGCGTCCCCAACACGCGGTGCATGCGCCGTCCCCATTTCGGTACGGTCACGAGTTCGCGCATCTTGATGAGATAGCCGCGGATGGAGAACAGGATCGCGTTGGAACGCGGCAGGCGCCACAGCGCTTGCAGTTCGACGCGCAGGTGGACTTTGTCGCCGACGTTCTCGGGTGTGACGGTCGTGCGATCCTTGCCCCACTTGTTGTAATTCTCGGGGCTGGTGTCGAGCCGGGGGTTGATGGTCATCGTCCAGTTGAGACGGCGGACCGGCTCACCCAGTTGCAGGTTGAGCAGGAATTTCAGCGCGCGATCGAAAACTTTCATGTCGTGCGCCAGGGGCACCGGCCCATGCCACTCCATGAAGTTCATGCCGACATCGAAATCGAGTGACCAGTCGGCCTGCGTTGTGATGACGCCGGCGTCCATCCAGAGCTGGCCGTCGCGCTGGTCCTGGATCGAGAAGTCGCCCTGGCACTGGCGGCCCATGTACTCCATCGGCTCATAGGGAAGTGTGGATGGGTCGCCGAAGACGAACTTCTGGTCGATGCCGAGCGGCTTGTTCACCCAATGCCAATGGTCGCCCTGAGTGGTGAGCGAAAACCACTGCGGATAGTCGCGCGCCATCGAGGTCATCAGCAGCTCGAGAAAGTCCCACTGCGCCAGCATCATGTGCGGAAGCGCCTGGCAGCGCAGAGGATCTTCCTTCAAGACGATCGCACGATCCGCCATCTCCGAGACGTAGTGTTCGTTGATGTCGATCGGGAACTCGAAGACCGAGCCGGGAGCGCCCGCGGTGTGCGGCTCGATGTTGACCGAGTACATGTACTTGTCTTCCCAAAACGGGAAGGGGAAGCGCTTGATCGAGGCAGGACTGTTGAAGAACGTGAAGTCGTCGCGGAAAGTCGTCTTTTTGAATTCCTGGTTCATCTGTCAGCTCCTTTGGTCACGCAGCGATCACAGATCGAGCGTGACGCGCGCGCCCTTGATACGAGACACGCAGATCATGATCTTGCGGCCCGATTGCTTCTCTTCGTCCGTCAGGTAGTGGTCGTAATGAAGGATGTCGCCGTCGCATCGCACGACGCTGGTTTCGCACTGTCCGCATGCCCCGCCGCGGCACAGATACGGCGGCTCGAGACCGGCCGACTCGAGCGCCTGCAGAATGCTCTCGTCTTCTTTCACGCGAACGGTCTTGGCGGACTTGACGAGTTCCACGTCGAACGGCTCGCCGCCGCGAGGCGAACTGAAGTGTTCGGCGTGCAAATGCTGATCGGGCCAGCCGGCCTCCTTGGCCATGCGAAGAACGTCGTCGATCATCGCGTCCGGCCCGCACACGTAAAGGTGCGTGCCGAGTGGCTGCTGGCCCAATAGACCCGCAAGATCGATGCGGCGCGCCGAAACGGTCTGATAGTGGTGGAACCGCCGCCCGTACTTCTGCTTCAATCCCTCGACGTAGGCACCAGAGCTCGGCGTGCGCGTGGAGTAGTGCAACTCGAAGGCTGCGCCGATCTGCGAAAGCTGTTCGGCCATGGTCATGATCGGCGTGATGCCGATGCCGCCGGCAATGAGGAGATGCTTGCGGGCACGAAGGTCCAGCGCGAACAGATTCGAAGGATGGCTGATGGTGACGAACGAGCCTTCGTAGAGCCGCTCGTGCACGAACTGCGAGCCGCCATGCGAATTGTTGGTCTTGAGGACGCTTATTTCATAGCCCGACGAGTCACTGAGCGATCCCATCAACGAGTAGGGATTTTTTATCGTCTTATCGCCTGTGCGCATCGTCACGACGGTATGCGCGCCAGCCGAGAAAGTCGGAAGCGGCTTACCGTCGACAGGTACAAAGCGAACGTGCTTGATCCGCTCGGCAACTGTTTCGACGCGGGCAACGCGAACGGGTATCTCTGCGTTACTCATTTGAACACCTCCGAGATCTCCGGCAGTTCGCCGCGCACTTCGGCGTCGGCGCAGACGCCCTGGAAGGCCGCGAGGCGCTTGGAGTAGTGATCGCGAACAAGAAGATGCTCGCCGCAATGAGCGCACGGCACGATGTTCGTCGTTACGTTCTCGGTGAAACCCTTGCAGTGGACGCACTGGACGCGACGAGCCGCCGTCCCGCGGTGCTCGGTCAGCACGGCTCCTGGATCCATTCCAAGCTGCTGGGCGAGCTGCACGGTAAAGCCGATGAGCGTTTCGGTGCCGGCAGCGTACATGCGCGCGCCCATGCGTGCTGCGTGAAGGACGCCCGCGAGTCGATTGAGCGCGGTCTCGACCGTCGGCATGATGTGGACGATATCGACGGACAGCGCGTTGAGTTTCGCTGCGTATGCCTCGCTGCCGGGCGTCGTCTGCGCATAAACGACCGTCACGCGGCCTTTGATGGCATCACTTTCGTTGGTAAAGAGATCCAGGATCGCCTGCGCGCCTTCGCCGTCGGCGGCAAAGATGTGATGGTTGGCGTGCTTGTCCGCGGTAAGTCCCGGGTACCGCGGTCTGCTCTTGATTCCTTCGACAAGCATTAGAATTTTCCCGAGTGAGCAACCGCGGCTTGTTTGTTCTGTCGGTTGCTGTGTGTTGAAACGGACGAGCAACGGCGGCGCAAAGCTGCGCCGCC
Source organism: Pseudomonadota bacterium (assembly GCA_021816505.1). GTDB lineage: Bacteria > Pseudomonadota > Alphaproteobacteria > Rhizobiales > Hyphomicrobiaceae > JAKAXS01. The sequence goes on along the minus strand of JAKAXS010000364.1, from coordinate 999 downwards.
GTCCGTTTTCACTGCGGAAGCTGGAAGAACCAGTTGGCCGTCAGCACCACCACGAGCCCCGCGACGAGCGTCAGGTACGGCAGGATACCGGCCTTGCGCGAGCGCAGCTCGGCCTGCGTGAGGTTGAGGTCCTCAAGCATGTTGGGCGGGAACTGCCCCTTGTCCTGCACGTAGTGGCGATAGAGAAACACTGGAATGATCAACCCAGCAGCGATCAAACCGGCCCACAGCGCAACGGGGTTCCAGACCTTGGCGCCGGCGCCCAGGAACATGGCGTTGACGAAGGCGAACAGCGTGCCAAGGCCGAGCAACAGTGTGGGTGCCTTGTACGGCCGCGCGATGTGACCGTTGTCGATGCGGTGGATCCAACCAGAGTTGAGGTTGAGGAAGTTGAAGATGATGTAGCAGGCGTTCGACACGGCTAGGATGAAGAAGAAGCTCGTCGCGTCAGCTGCTGCAATCGCGAGCAGGAAGACGTTGAAGACGAGGTCCGACCACATCGCGGCCGTGGGAGCACCATGGTGATTGACGCGCGACAGATACTTCGGCAGCCAACCGTCGACTGATCCCTGGTACAGCGTCCGCGAAGAGCCGGCCATCGCCGTCATGATGGACAGGATCAACGCCAGGATCATCAGCATCACCATGATGTTGGTGATGAAGCCCGATCCGCCGACCATCCGGCCCATCGCCGCCGCGACACCCGAACCATCGACGATCGAGGGCTCGAGCATGCCGTTCAGGCCAAGCACGCCTTGGAACGTGAAGGGCACCAAGGAATAGAGGACGAGGCAGAGCAGGCCTGAGTAGAAGATCGCGCGGAACGTGTCCGTCTTGGGATCCTTGAACTCGCTCGTGTAGCAGATCGCCGTTTCGAAGGCGTAGGTCGACCAGGCGGCGATGAACATGCCGCCCAGCACGAGCGTCCAGCCACCGATGTTCCATGATCCCGGCTCGGCGGTGTAGGCCTGGGCCAGCGGAACGAGTGGCGTGTAGTTG
>JAKAXS010000363.1 GCA_021816505.1 Pseudomonadota bacterium | reverse complement strand
AGTGTTGACCCCGGGCGAAGCGCCTGTCGAATTGAAGATCGCGCACATCGATCTCTATTTCTTCTTCGACATCGACATCGCGATTCTGGCGCTGGAATTCTTCGCCGACGATCTGCCGCTGCCTACGGTGCAGGATGTGATGTTCCGCCTGGGACGCGCGTACCCCGCCTACTGGGAGAAGAACAACGCGCCGGGGCATTGCGCCCAGCGCATCGAGTGGCTTTCGCGTTCGGGCTCGGTACTTGCATCCTCGGATTTTGAGAACCGCGCGAAATATCTCGCGCACGTATGCGAGCACCGTACGGCTCGCATCGGCGCGCATTGGGAATTCCTGCTGCAGCCGATGCACCCGCACCATCGCGCCGCCGGCTCGCTGAGCTACAGGCACCTTGAAAGCACGCGCATGCCGCTGATGGGTTTCGTTGCGCTGAACGATGCCGATCGCCTCAATCGCGCCGATTACGTGCGGCTCGCGCATGCGCATGGCTCGCGTGCGAGCACGCAGCATCCGCTTGCCGAGCAGCACCTGACCGACTTCGAGGCCAAGCACTGCTACGACCGCTATCACGAAAAGAGCGACGAGGCGGACTGGCCAAGCACGCGCTACATGTCGTGCGCGCACGCGTTCGTCGTGACGGGAGACGCACGCAACGAGTATTTCGTGAACGCCGAGTATGGGCTGCTGAACAGCTTCCGGCATCAGCATTTCATGCTGTTCATGATCGCGCACTTTCACAAGGCGGCACTGCTGATGTTCTCCGACCGGCTGGCGGAGGCGGTGAACCGCCTCGACGTGCGCGACGACCAGGCCGCCCGGGCGTTCCGCGCAGCGACGCGCGAGGCGCTGGAGACGTTTCTGCGCTTCACACATCGCTACTGGTTTCACGTGGTGAGCAACCAGGATCAGGCGCGCGACCTGTTCGACCTATGCCGCAGCCATCTCGATCTGGACCGCCTCTACGAGGACGTTCGCCAGGAAGTTCAGGAGATGAGCCAGTATCTCGAGAACGAGGCGATGCGCCGGCAGAACGAGAGCGTGGCGCGGCTGACGGTCGTCACCGCGTTCGGCCTGATCGGCACCGTGGCGACGGGCTTTCTCGGCATGAACCTGTTCGATCACGCAGCCTATGATCCAACGACGAAAGTCATGATTTTCCTGGCTGCGTTCGTGCCGGTGTTGGGCCTGACGTTCTACACGATCGCAAGGTCGCAGCGGCTGACGGATTTTCTCGATGCGCTGAGCAACGAGGCGGTCGGCCTCGGCGGCACGTTGAAGGCGCTGGCGCGCGTGTGGTGGAAGTGAGCGTATAGCGCGCGACCGAGAGGTGTTGTAGACCCCGCGTTGTGCAATCGGGGACTACGTCATGCCTGCTGATTTGAGCAACTGGTCGTCTCGTCAGAGGCCTGAGCGGACGGCTCTCGATGGACGCTACGTGCGACTGGAGCCGATCGATGCCGGCCGGCACGGCGATGATCTTTTCGCCGTCGCGACGGCGGCGGACGCAGGCCAACGCTTCCGCTACCTGTCGGAAGGCGTGCCCGCGAGTAGGGAACCATTTCAGGCCTGGCTGGAGAAGGTGCAGGCGAGCACCGATCCGCTCTATTTCGCGGTGATCGACAAGGCGACCGGCCGTGCCGAGGGGCGGCAGACGTTCATGCGCATCACGCCGGACCACGGCGTGATGGAGATCGGGCACATTCACTGGGGTTCGGCGATTGCGCGCACGCGGGTGACGACGGAAGCGCATTACCTATTCATGCGTCACGCCTTCGAGGCGCTCGGCTATCGCCGCTGGGAATGGAAGTGCAACGACCGCAATGAACCGTCGAAGCGCGCGGCTCTCCGGTTCGGCTTCACGGCCGAGGGCGTGTTCCGCCAGCACATGGTAGCGAAGGGGGAGAACCGCGACACGGCATGGTTCTCGATTATCGACACCGAGTGGCCGGCGCTGCAGCGGGCCTACGAGGCTTGGCTCGACCCGGCGAATTTTGATGAGAGCGGGAAGCAGCGCAGGCGGCTGAACGAATTTCGGCGGGACGCATAGTCGCGCAACGTTCAGCAGATGACGCGGGGCAGGAAATCGTTGCTAAGCGGCACTTTCGACGCGCGCAGCCAAGTCTTGCCCCGTGGTTGCGGGCGGGAGCGACCTTCCGTCAGCGCGATACAGCGCTATCGCCTCGTCGACTACGCGACATAGCTCGTCGAATACGACCCGCTCGTCGTCACCATGGCAACCGCCGTAGATCAGTCCGGGCGCGCTGCCGACGTAGACTTGGTCGTCCTCAGACCATTCCACGATCTTAACGTAGCGATCGCTTTCCTTCATTTGCGACTGTCCTCGATTGCTCGCTTCACAGCTCGTATTTGGTAATCCTTGGCATCGTCGCCAAGCCTGCCTGAGATAGTCAACGGTTTCGCCAACTTAGGATGAGTAAAATTCTTGTGGCTGCCCTTGCCTCCCCGGTCAACGAACCCTTCCTTCTCCAGCTCCGCAATCAACTGTCTTACCTTGGGTGGCATAATAGATTGCCCTACTCCGCCGCCACCTGTCCTTCGTAGCCGCGCGCGGCGTTGAGTTTGGCGATGAGGTCGGCGGCGGCGGCGGGGATGTTCGTCCCCGGACCGAAGACGGCCTTGGCGCCCGCTTCGAACAACGCGTCATAGTCGTGCGGCGGGATCACGCCGCCGACGACGATCATGATGTCGTCGCGCCCCTCGGCCGACAGCGCGGCCTTGAGATCGGGCACCAGCGTGAGATGACCGGCGGTCAGCGACGAGACGCCGATCACGTGCACGTCGTTCTCCACCGCCTGGCGGGCGGCTTCCTCGGGCGTGGCGAACAGCGGACCGATGTCGACGTCGAAGCCCAAATCGGCGAAGGCCGAGGCGATGACCTTCTGCCCGCGGTCGTGGCCGTCCTGTCCCATCTTGGCGATGAGGATGCGCGGACGGCGGCCGTCGTTCTTCTCGAACGTATCGACGAGCGTCAGAACCTTGGTCACGTCGTTGCTCATCGCTCCTGCCTCCGACCTGTAGACGCCCGAAATGGCGCGGATCTCGGCGCGATGGCGGCCGAACACCGCTTCCATTGCGTCGGAAATTTCGCCGACACTCGCCTTCGCGCGGGCGGCTGCGACCGACAGTTCGAGCAGGTTGCCGCTACCGCGTGCGCCGTCCGTCAACGCCTTCAGCGCGGCCTGGCATGCTGTCTCGTCGCGCTCGCCGCGCAGGCGCTGCAGCTTGGCGATCTGCTGTTCGCGCACCGACTTGTTGTCGACCTTGAGGAAGTGCACCTCGGCGTCGTCCGTGACGCGGAACTTGTTGATGCCGACGATCGTCTGCTTGCCGGTGTCGATGCGCGCCTGCGTGCGGGCCGCCGCCTCCTCGATGCGCATCTTGGGCACGCCGGCGGCGATCGCCTTCGCCATGCCGCCCAGTTCGTCGATCTCGGCCATGTGCACTTCGGCCTTGCGCGCGAGTTCGTACGTCAGGCGCTCGATGAAGTGGCTGCCGCCCCACGGGTCGATGACGCGCGTGTTGCCCGTCTCCTGCTGGATCAACAGCTGCGTGTTGCGGGCGATGCGGGCCGAGAAGTCCGTCGGCAAGGCGATGGCCTCGTCCAGGCCGTTAGTGTGCAGCGACTGCGTCTGGCCCTGCGTCGCGGCCAGCGCCTCGACCGCCGTGCGGGTCACGTTGTTGAAAATGTCCTGCGCCGTCAGCGTCCAGCCGGAGGTCTGCGAGTGCGTACGCAATGACAGCGAGCGCACGTCCTTCGGATTGAACTCCTTCTTGATGAGCTTCGCCCACATCAGACGCGCGGCGCGCATCTTGGCGATCTCCATGAAGTAGTTCATGCCGATGGCCCAGAAGAACGACAGGCGCGGCGCGAACGCATCGATGTCGAGGAGAT
>JAKAXS010000362.1 GCA_021816505.1 Pseudomonadota bacterium | reverse complement strand
CGGTCGCCGCGACCTTGCGGGCCTCTATTAGAATGAACCGGTTAACCCTCGTTGGCATTGTGCGCCCATGACGGTATGGAAACCCGAGTTTCACCCCCACCACCCCCTGTCACAATCCCTTCCTTGAACTCCGCTACCTCCTGCCTTAAACCGCTCCGAACGCGCCGAATTCGGCGTGAGTGGACGAACTGAGGAGGAACCCAGATTGGATAACGTATTGATCATCGGCGCGGGGGCCGCAGGCTCGGTCGTGGCGCAGAAGTGCGCGATGAACCGCGACGTCTTCAAAACCATCCATCTGGCGTCGCGCCGCCTCGAAAGCTGCCAGAGGATCGCCGCGCGCTGCGTGTCGCCGATCGAGGTGCATCAGGTCGATGCCGACGTCGTCGCCGAGGTCGTCGCGCTGTTGAAGAAGACGAAGCCCGATCTCGTCATCAACATGGCGCTGCCCTACCAGGATCTGCCGATCATGGACGCATGCCTCGAAGTCGGCGTGCACTATATGGACACGGCGAACTACGAGCCGCGCGACGAAGCCAAGTTCACCTACAAATGGCAGTGGCCGTACCACGACAAGTACAAGGCCAAGGGGATCATGGCGATCCTGGGCTGCGGGTTCGATCCCGGCCAGTCGAACATCTATTGCGCCTACGCGCAGGAGACGATGTTCGACGAGATCGACGAGATCGACATTGTCGACTGCAACGACGGAAGCCACGGCAAGGCGTTCGCCACCAACTTCAATCCGGAGATCAACCTCCGCGAGGTGACGCAGCGCGGCAAGTACTGGAAGAACGGCGAGTGGATCGAGATCGATCCGCTGACGATCTCGTGCATGATCGACTACCCGGAAGTGGGCCCGCGCAAGAGCTACCTGATCTATCACGAGGAGGAGGAGAGCCTCGTCGAGAACATCAAAGGCCTCAACCAGATCCGCTTCTGGATGACGTTCTCCGACAACTACATCAAGCACCTCGAAGTGCTGCAGAACGTCGGCATGACGCGCATCGATCCCGTCATGTACAAGGGCAATCCCGTGATCCCGATGGAGTTCCTGAAGGAGCTGCTGCCGCCGCCGTCGTCGCTGGGCGAGAACTACACGGGCCGCACGTCCATCGGCTGCATCTTCCGCGGCAAGAAGGACGGCAAGAAGAAGATCGCCATGATCTACAATGTTTGCGATCACGCCGATTGCTACAAGGAAACGGGCGCGCAGGCCGTGTCGTACACGACGGGCGTGCCGCCGGTCGTCGGCGCCATGATGCTGTTCCAGGGACATTGGAAGGGCGAGGGCGTATTCAACGTCGAGCAGCTGCCGCCGAAGCCGTTCATGGCCGAGATCGGCAAGCAGGGCCTGCCGTGGACGGCCAAGGAGCTGTCCGAGAAGGACCAGGCCGAACTGTTCGCCGTCAAGACCTGACCTGGCGGGCCGAAAGCCCTCACTTTTTTCAACCGGACTTACAACGCCCCTCGCGAGCAGCAGTGCACACGCGGGGGGCTTTGCGTTTTTCCTCTTGTTGAACTCTCAAGGTTTCCGTTAACGTAAAGGGAGCCGACTGGTCCGGACGGCTTTGACAAAACCAGAAAACCGGCAGGGAGAGACGAACATGCTTCAGAAAGTAGGTTTGGTACTCGGCACTTTCATACTCGCCGCGGGCACGGCATACGCCGATCCGATCGAGGGCAATTGGCGGACGGAATCGGGCGAACGCGCGCACATCAGCGGCGGCGGAACGTTCTCGATCGTGGTCAAGACGGGCAAGAACGCAGGCAAGCGCATCGGCAGCCTCAAGGCGACCGGCGGCGGCAAGTACTCGGGGACCGTGCTCGATCCTAACGAGAACAAGTCGTATTCAGGAAAGGCGACGGTTTCTGGCAACTCGCTGACGCTGAGCGGCTGCGTGCTGGGCGGCCTCATCTGCAAGAACCAGACGTGGAGCCGCATGTAACGGCTGCCGTCAGCCGGCTATGAGGTGTACGGAGCGGCCGTGCGGGCCGCTCCGAAATCTTTGACGAAGCGCTTTACTGCGCAGACTGCACCGGCGACTTGCCGTCGAAATCGATCTTGTCGCCCGTCTTGAGCATGCGCGAGAAGTTCCACGGCCCGGTGACGCCGCAGCCGTCGTCGCAGCCCTTGATCGTGACGGATGCACCCGCGGCCACTTTGTGCACTTCTTCCTTCGCGCCCATGTCGACGCCGATCGAGTGCTCGGCCTTGTCCTTGTTCGTGAGTGTCAATGCGTTCGCGAGCGACGGAATGCTGAAGGCTATGGCGGCAGCTGCAGCCAGCACGGCGGTGGTGTTGCGCATAGTGTTTCCTCTCCCGATTGTCTTTACCGCGCGGGCCTTGGGCGCTGCACGGGCAAGACGTTCCCAAGTGCGCGGGAACGTGGATTGCAAGACTTACCTGGAGCCCGCCGCGAGCGTCGGCAAGACGAATGCCGCTCGCTCGCAACGAGTTGAAAAGATTGAGTTAAACCTCAACAAAGTGGCATGAAATATCGGCAAAATCATCGGGATAACAAGACGGAGCCGTTGCCACTCATGCCTATCACGCGACAAGAGCCTTGGACGCATCTTGCACCTTGCGCGCGGAGTCGTTCGCCGCGCGCGTGGCATCGGCGATGCTGGAGAGGTTGGTCGTGACCACCTGCACCCCGTGCGACGCCGTCGCCATGTTGGTCGAGATTTCCCTCGTCACCGCGCCCTGCTCTTCGATCGCGGCGGCGATCGATGTCGAGATGGCGTTCATCGAATGGATGACTTCGGTGATGTCGCGGATGGCCGCGACCGCGTCCGCGGTGCCGGCCTGAACCGTGTCGATCTGCGTCGCGATTTCGGCGGTGGCCTTCGCCGTCTGACCCGCGAGCGCCTTCACCTCGGTTGCGACCACCGCGAAGCCCTTGCCCGCTTCGCCGGCGCGCGCTGCCTCGATGGTGGCGTTCAGCGCCAGCAGGTTCGTCTGCGACGCGATGGTGTTGATCAGGCTGACCACCTGCCCGATGCGATCGGCTGAGGTTGCCAGACCGCCGACGATATCGTTGGTACGCTGGCTGAGATCGACCGCCTTGTGCGTAATCTTTGCGGCCTCATCGACGCGACGGCCGATTTCCTGCACGGAATAGACGAGTTCCTCGGCGGCCGACGCGACCGCCTGCACGTTCGCCGCTGTCTGGCTGGACGAATCGGCGGCCGTGGACGCCTGGTGCGTCATGTCGGAGATCGAGCGTGAGACCAAGCCGAGATCGACGTCGATCGTCTGCTTGATCGCCGCCTTCAACTCCACCTGCTTGGTGATGTCGGTGCAGAATTTGACGATCTTGTAGACCTTGCCTGAAGGATCGAAGATCGGATTGTACGTGGCCTGCAGCCAAAGCTCACGGCCGCTCTTGCTGACGCGACGAAACTCGCCGCCCTGGAACTCGCCGCGGTTGAGCGCCTCCCAGAACTGACGGTAGCTCGCCGAATTGCGTTCGGTCTCGGTTACGAACATGCGGTGATGCTGGCCGCGGATCTCCTGCATCGTATAGCCGACCGCGCCGAGGAAGTTCTCGTTGGCGGTGATGATCGTGCCGTCCAGGTTGAAATGGATCACGGCATTCGATTTGCCGATGGCGGCGATCTGCCCTTCAAGATCGGCCAGCTGCAGCTTCTGCTGGGTGATGTCGCTGCAGAACTTCACGACCTTGTAGGTCTTGCCGCTGTCGTCGAGGATGGGATTGTACGTCGCCTGGATCCAGATCTCCCGGCCGTCCTTGCCGATGCGCTTGAACTGCCCCGACTGGAGCACGCCACGAGCCAGGTCGCTCCAGAAACTCCGATAGGCGGCGCCCGAGCGGTCGTCGGCGGGCACGAATATGCTGTGGTGCTTGCCCTGAATCTCGGAGAGCTGGTAGCCGACGGCGCCTAGAAAATTCGCGTTTGC
>JAKAXS010000361.1 GCA_021816505.1 Pseudomonadota bacterium | reverse complement strand
GGGGGCGGGAGGTGGGGGAGTATGCAGCTCTGCGTCGGGATGCGATAGCGTTGGATGATCTCATCCAGCATCTCAATCAAGGTCGTCACGGCCGAAATGCTGTCGGTCGCAGGGTTAATGCCGATCACCGCATCGCCGTTGCCGTACATCAGCCCGTCGACGATGGACGCGGCGATGCCGGTCGGGTCGTCCGTCGGGTGGTTCGGCTGCAGGCGGGTCGATAGCCGGCCTTTGAGGCCGATGGTATTCCTGAATTTGGTGACGACCCGGCACTTCTGAGAAATCAGGATCAGATCCTGGATGCGGCTGATCTTTGAAACCGCCGCCGCCATCTCCGGCGTCAGTCCGGGCGTCAGCGCGCCGAGCGCCGCCTCGTTCGCCACGTCGGACAGAAGCCAGTCGCGAAACGCGCCGACCGTCAGATGCGAAACGGGCTGGAACGCCTTCGCGTCGTGCTCGTCGATGATGAGGCGCGTGACCTCGTCGGTCTCGTAGGGCACGACGTGATCTTCGAGGAATGTCTTCAGCGGAATGTCGGCCAGTGCCATCTGCGCCGCGACGCGCTCCTCGTCGTCGCCGGCCGCGACACCGGCCAGGTAGTCGCCGGACCGTGCGGGACTGGCCTTCGCCATGACCTCGCGCAGGCCTTCGAATGTATAGCTGTGGCCACCGACCGATTGCGAATACCGCATCTCAAGCACCCTCCACAAAAACGACGAACTGGCTGCCGCGGATTTTAGCGTCCGCGGCAGCCGGCAACTTGACCTTACGTCGCGTCTTCTTCACCCGGCGCCGCGGCAACGAGATGATGGCGGCTGTAGAGCGCGAAGTAGGCGAGCATCACAACGTAGGCGATGGCCGAAAGGGCCGCCACGCTGATTTCGATGCCGGCGATCGCGATCGTCTTGTCGGTGAGGAACACCGCGACCAGCGCGATGCAGGCCAGCACGAGCGCGATGCCCGACGTCAGGATGCCACCCGGCGTCGCGTACGGGCGCGGCAGATCCGGCTCGGCGAGCCGTAGCTTGATGTGCGACGCCATCATCAGGATGTACGAGATCGTCGCCCCGAACACGGCCATAAGGATCAGCTGGTCACCCTGTTCGGTCAACGACAGCGCGAAGCCGATGAGGCCGGGAACGATCAGCGCCACCCACGGCGACTGCCGCTTGTTGGTGAGCGACAGGCCGCGCGGCAGATAGCCGGCGCGCGACATGGCGAACACCAGACGCGAGTAGGCGTAGATGATGGAGAAGAAGCTGGCGATGAGCCCGGCCAGGCCGACGAAGTTCACGAACTTCGAGATCCACGTCGGGCCGCCGTAGGTGGACGGATGCTCGAGCGCGGCCACCAACGGGTTGGTGTTGGCCTTCAGCGCTTCGGAGCCGACGCCGCCGGGACCGAGGAGCATGATGAGCGCGCAGAACGCGAGCAGCACGAACATGCCGACGATGAGGCCGCGCGGCAGATCGCGCTTGGGATCGCTGGTTTCTTCCGCCGCGAGCGGTACGCCCTCGATGGCGAGGAAGAACCACATGGCGAACGGAATGGCCGCCCATATCCCCAGATAGCCGAACGGCAGGAACGGCGAGGCGCCGGCTGCTTCCGGGTTGACGGCGATATCGAACAGCTTGTTGCTGTCGAAGAACGGCACCATGGCGACCATCCAGACGATCAGCGCGATCACGGCGAGCGCGGTGATCGCGAAGATCAGGCGAAGCGCTTCGCCGGCACCGTAGACGTGGATGCCGAGGAACACCGCGAAGAAGCCTGCGGAGATCACCCACTGGTCGATGTTGATCTCGAACAGCGATTTCATGTAGCCGCCGATGAAGACGGCGATCGCGGCCGGCGCGATGGCGTACTCGATGAGGATCGCCGTGCCGGTCATGAACCCGCCCCACGGTCCGAAGGCGCGACGGGCGAACCCGTAGCCGCCACCTGCCGTCGGCGCGATGGTCGCCAACTCAGCCAGCGCGAAGCACATGCACGTGTACATCAGGGCCATAAGCAAAGAGGCGATCATCAGACCGCCCCAGCCACCTTGCTCCAGACCGAAGTTCCAACCGGCATAGTCGCCGGAAATCACGTAAGCGATGCCGAGCCCGACCAGCAGGACCCAGCCCGCAGCGCCACGCTTGAGTTGCCGGTTTTCGAAGTACGATTTGTCGACCTTCTCGTACTCGACGCCAGACGTTGAGTGACCGTCCATGTGCCTCTCCCAAAGCTTTTTGTTATCCGCGAACTGTACGCCCGATCAAAAATATTGACTAGAAACTTGTGATCACAGTTTTCCCCAAAGCGGTTTCGACTTTCGTCGAAACGTTCCGGCTTATCCCCGGCCCTCTGTAGGCTGCTATACTGACCGGTTGCCGAGCTGGTGCCACGTAACTTATTGAAAATAATGAAAAATACGTTTGACAGCGCAACGCTGCTCCGGTATGTTCTTCGTATGGCTCGAAGAGTGCGCACCGCACCATACGGGCTCCATCAACCACATTGCTGATCGACGAGCGTGCGCATGCCGAATGACGAGGCGACGTGGGCCGAGGTGCGTCGCGCCTACGCGGCTTTCAAAGGTGAGAAGCTGACGGCTGAATCAAACGCGCGCCTCGTCGCGGCGTTGAAGGCGATACCGGCCGCCGAGGTACGCGAGATCTATCTCAAGCGCTATTGGCGCACGGCCGGCTGTGCCGAACTTCCCGCACCGCTTGCGCTGATGCAGTTCGACACCGGCGTCAATCACGGACCGGTCACCGCGATCCGCATCCTGCAGGACGTGATCGGAGCCGATGTCGACGGCGAAATCGGCCCGCAGACGATGGCGGCCATCGCGGCGATGCCCATGGCCAAACTCCTCGACGCCTATGCGGAGGAGCGCCGTGTTCGCTATCGCGCGATGGCGCATTTCTGGCGCTTCGGCCGCGGTTGGCTCGCGCGCGTCGACAAGACGCTGACGCTCGCGCGGACGGTGTTGCGCGAAACCCCTTCTCCCAGCAGCAAAGGACAAACCACGATGACCGAAACGACGAACGGCAATTCCAAATGGTGGGGCAGCTCCATGACGATCTGGGGCGCCCTGACGACGGGCCTTGCGGCCATACTCCCCGTGTTCGGCCCACTGCTCGGCCTCGACTTGACGGGCGAACTGATCGGCCAGCTGGGCGCGCAGTCGGTGGCGGCGGGGCAGGCCCTCGTGGCGCTGATCGGAACGATACTGACCATCACCGGACGCGCCCGCGCGACGATGCTCATCGAGCGTCGCGCCTTCAACGTAAAGCTTTGACGAACCTGAGTTCGGCTGGTGCCCAGCCAGCCGAACTCACCCGCCGAACCGAGGGAATTGAACGCAACGTTCATTGCGCATTCAGGCCAACCGCCTTACGCTTTCCAAAGCTGCGAGGTTCGATGCGCCGTCTGACGTTGCTCGTTTTTGCCCTTCTGCTCGCCGGTGTCCCCGCGCGGGCCGAAAGCCGCTGCATCAACGACTGGTCGGAAGCCGCCCCCATCGTGCGGCAGGAAGGCCTCTACACCGTCGAGAAGCTGACTTCGGAGGCGCGCAGCGCCATCAAGGGGTCGATCGTCAAGACCACCCTGTGTCAGGACAACGGGGTCTGGATGTATCGCCTGATCGTCCGGGTTAAGGGCAATCTCAAAATGATGACGGTGGACGCGAAAAAGCCATTCCCGCGCTAGCGCTTTAGGCCGCGCCTCCTATAATTCAGGCGCCGTGTCCGCGGTTTCGTGTAGAACGCGGTGCGATCAATGAAAAGCCAAGTGAGAACGTTCCGTGCGGATACTCGTCGTCGAGGATGACAAAGACCTGAACCGCCAGCTGGTCAGCGCGCTGACGGACAGCGGGTACGCCGTCGACAGTGCCGCGGACGGGGAAGAGGGTTACTTCCTGGGCGACACCGAGCCCAGA
>JAKAXS010000360.1 GCA_021816505.1 Pseudomonadota bacterium | reverse complement strand
TTCGGCGAGCCGCAAGAGCCCTTGCGCGACAAGCCGGGCCTGCATTGGAAAGTGCCGCTCATCGATACGGTCGAATATTTCGACAAGCGAATCCTCGATATCGAGCCGGCGACCAAGGAAGTCATCGCTTCCGACCAGAAGCGGCTGATCGTCAACGCGTTCGCGCGGTATCGCATCGTGAACCCGTTGCTGGTTTTCCAGCGCGTGGGTGGCGAGCGTGGCATCAACTCGCGGCTTGATCCGATCATCGAGTCCGCGTTGCGCCGCGTGCTTGGTTCACACACGTTCTCCGATCTCGTGCGCGACAAGCGCGAAGAGCTGATGAAGCAGATCGCGCAGCAGGTGAACGCGGAAGGAAAGACCTACGGCCTTGAAGTCGTCGACGTGCGCATCAAGCGCGCCGACCTGCCGGAACAGAACTCCAAGAGCGTCTTCGATCGCATGCGCGCCGAGCGCCAGCGCGAAAGCGCCGAGTTCCGCGCGCAAGGCGCGGCCGAGGCGAACCGCATTCGCGCGACCGCCGAACGCGAGGCGACGGTGATCAAGGCCGAAGCGACCCGCAAGGGTGAAACGCTGCGCGGCGAAGGCGATGCCGACCGCAACCGCATCTTCGCCGAGGCATTCAACCAGGATGTCGATTTCTTCGGGTTCTATCGCTCGATGCAGGCGTACGAGGCGGGCCTCAAGTCCACCGACACGCGTCTCGTGATCTCGCCGGATTCGGAGTTCTTCAAGTACTTCCAGAATCCGTCAGGCATAACGGCACCTCCAGCGCCCAAGCCATGACGTATGCGATCGTCGCGATCGGCCTGATCTTCCTCGTCGAGGGGTTGATCTGGCTGTTCGCGCCGAAGCTGTTCGTGCAGATCTTGCAGCAGGCCTCGCCAAACGATCTTCGTGCGTATGGTGCGGTCGTGGCGCTCGGCGGGCTTGCCATCCTGTGGTTCATGACATGACCGGCGGAGCCTCACTCGGACCATGAACGACCTCATCGTCGGTCTCGGCCTCGTGTTCGTTATCGAGGGCCTGTTGTGGGCCCTGGCACCGCGCCTCGGCATGGACCTCCTGCAAGCCGCATCCGCCACGCCGCAGACGACATTGCGGACCTACGGCTGCATCGCGGTCGTGGCGGGGGCCGCCATCGTCTGGCTCATCCGCGGCTAAACGCTTCCCGGCGTTGACAGCTGCCGCGCAATGCCCACAGTTCCTCAGCAAAATGGCCCGCGCTGGCGCAGGCATTGCGTCATGGCCGCGATCAGGAGTGCAGGAATGCCGTCTCACGCCCACAGGCACGCCCTCGCGGGGCTCGTCGCAGCTACGGTCGCACTGGTGTTGGCCGCGCTGCCCGCGTCCGCGCAACGCACGCCGGCCGGCCTGCCGTCGGTCGCCGAACTGGCGGACAGCCTGACGGACTCCGTGGTCAACATCTCCACGACGCAGATCGCCAAGGGACCCGAGGGCGTTCCACTCCCCAAGGTGCCGAAGGGTTCGCCGTTCGAGGACCTGTTCGAAGACTTCTTCTCCAAGCGCGGCGGCAGCTCGCAGTCGGAGCGCAAGGTTTCCTCGCTCGGGTCCGGTTTCGTCGTCGACGCCACCGAGGGCCTCATCGTCACGAACAACCACGTCATCGACGGCGCCGACGAGATTTACGTCAACTTCCACGACGGCTCGAAGCTGAAGGTGGACAAGGTCCTCGGCACCGACACCAAGACCGATCTGGCGCTTCTCAAGGTCACCCCGAAAACGCCGCTCAAGGCCGTGCCGTTCGGATCGTCGGACGGCCTGAAGGTCGGCGACTGGGTGATGGCGATCGGCAACCCGTTCGGCCTGGGCGGCTCGGTGACCGTGGGCATCATTTCCGCCAAGCAGCGCGACATCAACGCCGGTCCCTACGACGAATTCCTGCAGACCGACGCCGCCATCAACAAGGGCAACTCCGGTGGACCGCTGTTCAACATGAGCGGCGAAGTCATTGGCGTGAACACGGCGATCATTTCGCCGACCGGCGGCTCAATCGGCATCGGCTTTGCCATCCCGTCCGACACGGTCACGTCGATCATCTCGCAGCTCAAGGAGTTCGGCGCCGCCCGCCGCGGCTGGCTGGGCGTGCAGATCCAGACCATCAACGAGGATGTGGCGGAGCGCCTGCAGGTGGAGGCCAACGTCGGCGCGCTGGTGTCGGCCGTGACCGCGGACAGCCCGGCCGCCAAGGGTGGGCTGGAGCGTGGCGACATCATCATGAAGTTCGACGGCAAGGCCGTGACCGCGATGCGCGGGTTGCCACGTCTCGTGGCGCAGACGCCGGTCGGCAAGACCATCGACGTCGAAGTGAAGCGCAAGGGTGAGACGAAGACGCTTCAAGTCGCGATCGGCCGTCTGGAAGAGGGCGAAGAAAAGCCTGACGAGAAGCCGGCGATCGCCGCGCCGCAGGAAAAGGACGGCGGCGCCGGGAAGGCGCCCGGCTCCAAGCGCAACGATGACGGCAGCCTCGCGACCGCTGCGCTGCTGGGACTGAAGCTGGCGCCCGTTACGGAAGACGTGCGCGAGCAGTTCGGTCTGCGGCCGGAGGCCAAGGGATTGGTCGTGACCGAGATCGACGACAAGAGTCCGGCGGCGGAGAAGAACATCCGCGTCGGTGATGTGATCGTCGAAGCCCAGGAGATGCAGGTGCTGACGGCGCAGGACCTATCGCAGCGCATCGAGGACATCCGCAAGTCCGGTGGCAATACCGTGCTGCTCCTGGTGGAGGACGCCAAGGGCGAGGTGCGGACGATTTCTGTGCCGTTCTAATGCCTTAGACCGCCTGCGGCTTTGCCGCGCGGCGCCGTCACGAGGCGCGGTAGCGGGTGGCCGCACGCCCGGCCGCGGGCTATAACAGCGTCAATTCCGCCGCGATTGAGAGAGACCGACCTTGTCATCCAGCCATCCGAGCCTGCTCGACACCATCACCGAGTTCATCACGCCCGTGCATCGCGAAGGCACGCCCTTCATTGCCGCGGGCGCCGTGGCGACGCTCTTTTTTCTATGGCTGTGGCCGCCGCTGGGCTGGATCTTCGCCGTGCTCACGCTCTACGTCGTCTACTTCTTCCGCGACCCCGATCGCGTGACGCCCTTGCGTGATGGCCTGATCGTGTCCCCCGCCGACGGCAAGGTGTCGTCCATCGAAACGGTGAAGCCGCCGGCCGAGCTTGGCCTGGGCGAAGAGCCGCGCGTGCGCGTGTCGGTTTTTCTTTCGGTGTTCGACGTGCACATCAATCGCGCGCCTGTTGCCGGCCGCATCACGCGCTCGCACTACTTCCCCGGTGCGTTCATGAACGCCGCGCTCGACAAGGCCAGCGAAGAGAACGAGCGCCGCTCGCTCATCATCGAGACGGCGACGGGAACGCAGATCGGCGTCGTGCAGATTGCCGGCCTCGTTGCCCGCCGCATCGTCACGTTCGCGCGCGAGGGCGACAGCGTCGGCATCGGCGAGCGCTTCGGCCTGATCCGTTTCGGCTCGCGCGTCGACACGTACCTTCCGCCGGGCCGAACGGCTCTTGTCGCCGTCGGCCAACGCGCCGTGGGCGGTGAAACGGTGCTCGCAGATCTGAAGTCCGAAGAGGCCGAACGCGAAGCTCGCCGTAACTGAGGCGAGCTTCTCGGCCAGCCGTTACAGACACCGCGACGTCGGCGGCCATCGCTGCACTTGAGCGCACAACGCATCCGCCGCGTGCGCTGACCACCCGTAGAGCCAGAACCTGCCCCTCATCCCCACCTTCTCCCCGCGCGCGGGGAGAAGGAGTTCTGTCGCGACTGTAGTGTTCGTCCAACTTCAATCCAGACGCTGCCCTGTTCCCTCTCCCCGTCCTTACGGGGAGAGGGTTAGGGTGAGGGGCAGCTGCTTGCTCAGCGCTGGTGAAGTGAACCGGGGCAGGTCAACGCAGATTTCCGGCCGCCACAC
>JAKAXS010000359.1 GCA_021816505.1 Pseudomonadota bacterium | reverse complement strand
ACAGCTTGGCCATGAACTCGGGCTTCGCGCGCGACAGGAAGATCTGCGGGCCGCGCTGTTCGCGGCGCACGTCGTAGATGAAGGCGCGAATGCGGTCGCCGTAGCGCACGTTTTCACGCGGAATCATTTCGTCGCGGCGGATGATGCCTTCGGCGCGGCCCAGATCGACGATGACGTTGCCGTACTCGGCGCGCTTCACGGTGCCGTTGGCGATCTCGCCGATGCGATCCTTGTATTCGCCGAACTGGCGATCGCGCTCGGCTTCGCGCACTTTCTGGACGATGACCTGCTTGGCGTTCTGCGCGGCGACACGGCCGAAATCCAACGGCGGCAGGCCTTCGGCGATATGGTCGCCGATCTTGGCGCCCGGATTGCGCTTCACCGCGTCATCGAGCGTGATCTGCGTCGACTCGTTCTCGACGTTCTCGACGACTTCCTGGACGCGCGTGAGCTTGGTCTCGCCCGTCTTGGGGTCGATCTCGCAGCGGATGTCGTTCTCCGCGCCGTAGCGCGACTTAGCCGCCTTCTGGATCGCGTCTTCCATTGCGGTGATCACGATCTTGCGGTCGATCGATTTCTCGCGCGCGACCGCGTCCGCGATCTGCAGCAACTCAAGCCGATTGGCGCTGATACCAGCCATCGCCATTGTCAGGCATCCTCCACGTTATATTCGCCGGGCTCGGAACCATCGCCGAGCGGGGCTTTGCCTTTGTCCTTTGCGCGAGCGAGTGCCTCACGCACCAATTCGTCAGTCAGAACGAGATGAGCCTCCGAAACGATCCCGACCGGAATGCCGATGACCGTTTCGCCGACATCCTTGATGTCGACCTTGATTCTCACTTCGCCGTCCTCGAAACCCTCAAGCTCGCCACGGAACTTGCGGCGTCCCTCGACAGGTTCGTTCAATTCAATCTTCGCCTCGTGTCCGGACCAATCCTCGAAATCCGACGGCCGCACCAGCGGCCGGTCGATACCCGGCGAAGAAATCTCCAGCCGGTAGGCGCCGTCGACGATGTCGTTGACGTCGAGCAGTGGCGAGAGTTGCCTTGAAATCGCTTCGCAGTCGTCGATGTTGATCGTGCCGTCCGGCCTTTCAGCCATGATCTGAACGGTCTTGCCGTCCCGGCCGGATACTTTGACGCGAACGAGGCGGAAGCCCATGTCTTCAAGCACAGGCTCGGCCAGGGACGCAAGCTCGCCTTCGAGGCCTGCTTCTCTTAAGAAACGTTCGGTCGTAACTGCGTCGTCGCCGGCTGCCATCCGCCAAGTATTCCGTATCGTGATATTTGTAGATTTCTTGCCACGATCGGGTCTCTCCAAAACAAAAAGAGCGGACCAAGAAGGTCCACTCCCTAGAGTTGAGATGATCATGAGCAACTGAATAATACGTGAGTGCTACTGCCCGCGCAAGGCCGTTCTGCTTAAAATTCAAGTAAACCCTGTGAAAAGAATCTTGGGTATCTAGCCCGCCCGACGCTCCGATCTGGCGCCGTGAATGTCCTTCGCATGCTCCACGACACGGGCGTGCCGGTCGGCAAGGGACGCCATCGCGGCCAAGTGGATAACCTGGGCCGGCAAAGTAATTCCACCTGGCCCCGGTAGATCTCGGGTCGCGCATGCCGAGGCGACTACTGTCGGGCGGAAGCCATGCTCCGCGGCATAACGCACTGCCGAGCTGAGGGACGAATGACTGGAGCAGCCGGCAAAAACGACGTCATCGAATCCGTGGGATCGTAGAAGCCGCTCGAGGTTTGTAGAAACGAATGGATTGGGCGTTCGCGTTTCTAGTGCAACTTCGCCCGCTTGCGGCGCCAGCTCCGTCAGAATTTTTCCGCCGGGCGTCAGGCGATCGAAGAAGTCGCCGGTGTCTCCGGCGCGCGCGACATGGATAACCGGTGCACCGGCGGCACGAAAGCGATCGAGAAGCGCGCGCGCCTCGTCTACGGCGGCGTCAATGCCGTTCAGCCGGAGTGGACCTTCTCGAAATTCCGCCTGCATGCACACGAGAACCAATGCCGCGTGCGGAAGCCGCGCAGGCGCCCACTCCATCTGATTGAGCTGCAAAATAGTCTGAACCATCGGACACCTTGCTGATCTATCATCAGACAATGGATGAGGTCCGGATACTTGCGCAGCTGTCGTCTTCGACAGTCGTGTTTGCGGCACCCCACAGCGCGCCAGGACAGCTGCGCCGCAAGGTTAACGGATAGCACTTATACGGATTAATTTCAATCGCGCTTGAGGATCAGATAGGTCGGCGCCCGGCCCTCGCGATGCGCCTTGGCCTCGTAGCGCGTCTGTGGCCAGTCGGCCGGTCGCTGGCGCCAGTCGGCTGCCGTGGTGGCGCACCATGTGAAGCCGCCTTCCTGGCGAAGGGCCAACAGCATTTCTCGCGCATACGACGCTATGTCGGTGCCAAGCCGCAGCTCCCCGCCGGGCTTCAACACGCGCTTCAGTCCGGACAGTAGCCGGCGGCTTACGAGCCGGCGTTTGGCGTGCCGCTTCTTGGGCCAGGGGTCGGGAAACAACACGAATGCCTTGGCGATGGACGCGGGCTGCAACCAATCGATCAGCGGCCGCGCGTCGTCGTCGTAAAGGCGAACGTTGGCGAGGCGCGACTGCTCTATCCCGTGCAGTGCCTTTACGACGCCTTCCTCGAACGGCTCGGCCCCGATGATGCCGACGTCGGCGCGGTTCTGCGCCTGCCACAGAAGATGCTCGGCGCCGCCAAAGCCTATCTCCAGCCAAACCTCGGTCACCGGTGCAGAGAACAGGTCGATCGAATTGCTCGGTGCTGGTGCTGACAAGTCGACCCGCAATCGCGGCATCAGCTCCTGGAGCAGCTGTTCCTGTCGCGGGCTCAGCTTGCGACCGCGCCGGCGACCGAACGACCGCAGCAACGCAGCATCCTTCGCTGGCTCGCTCGACGTCATCTGCTTCATCCCAGTAAGCGTGCCTAGTAAGCGTGCGGCCGCGGATGGGTCCGCGGCCGCATAGAAACGTCCGGCAGTCGGTCCGATCTCAGACGGACTTGCTGATCTTGTCGGCGAGGTCGTCCTTCTCCCACGAGAAGCCGCCCTCGTTGTCGGGCTGGCGTCCGAAGTGTCCGTAGGCCGACGTACGCGCGTAGATGGGCTTGTTGAGGTCCAGGTGGCTGCGGATGCCACGCGGCGTCAGGTCCATCGACGCTTCCAAAGCCTTTTCGATCTGGGCTTCATCGACCTTGCCGGTGCCGTGGGTGTCGACATAGATCGACAGCGGCCGGGCGACGCCGATGGCGTAAGAGAGCTGGATGGTGCAGCGATCAGCTAAGCCTGCAGCGACGACGTTCTTCGCCAGGTAGCGTGCGGCGTAGGCTGCGGAGCGATCGACCTTCGTGGGATCTTTGCCCGAGAACGCGCCACCGCCGTGAGGCGCGGCGCCGCCGTAGGTGTCGACGATGATCTTGCGACCCGTCAGTCCCGTGTCGCCATCCGGCCCGCCGACGAAGAACTTGCCGGTCGGGTTGATGTGCCAAACCGTGTCCTTGCTGATCCAGCCGTCCGGCAGGGCTTTGCGCACGAAGGGTTCGATGATCCCGCGCACGTCGCTCGACGAGAGATCCTCGACGACATGCTGATGCGAGACGACGATCTGCGTCACGCCGACGGGCTTGCCGTCTTCATAACGAACGGTGACCTGGCTCTTGGAGTCGGGACCCAGCTTGGCAGCGTCGCCCGACTTGGCCTTGCGCGCCTTGGCGAGGTCTTCGAGGATCTTGTGGCTGTAGTAGATGGGAGCCGGCATCAGCTCGGGCGTCTCGCGGCACGCGTAACCGAACATGATGCCCTGGTCGCCCGCGCCCTCTTCCTGGTTGGATGGCTGCTTGGCATCGACGCCTGCTGCGATGTCGGCGGACTGGCCGTGCAGCAGAACCTCGATGTTCGCGTTCGCCCAATGGAAA
>JAKAXS010000358.1 GCA_021816505.1 Pseudomonadota bacterium | reverse complement strand
ATCTTCCGCCAAGATCGGCGAAACGT
The DNA here is from genome assembly GCA_021816505.1 of Pseudomonadota bacterium. Classification (GTDB taxonomy): domain Bacteria; phylum Pseudomonadota; class Alphaproteobacteria; order Rhizobiales; family Hyphomicrobiaceae; genus JAKAXS01. Next base: position 3,921 of record JAKAXS010000358.1, on the reverse strand, counting down.
CGGTATCGGGCATCTCATCGGGCGCCTACATGGCCGGGCAGTTCGAGTTGGCGCACTCGGGCATCGTTACCGGTGCGGCCATCATTGCCGGTGGACCGTATGGCTGCGCGCAGAGTGCGTTCGCCGATCTGATGCCGGGCCCCGGCACCGCGATGATGAACGTCGCCAAGGCGGTCAACGGCTGCATGCTGAATGCCATGGCGCTGTGGGGCGTGCCCAACCCGCCGTTGCTGGCTGACAAGGCGGAACGCCTTGCGCGCGACGGCAAGATCGATCCCATCGAAGACGTACGCACCGATCGCATCTACCTGTTCTCCGGCAAGGAAGACCGCACGGTCATGCCGGCCATCGTCGCCGCGGCGGCGGATTTCTATCGCCGTCTCGGCGTGCCGGAAGACAATCTGAAGATCGTATCGGATTATCCGGCCGGTCACGCCTTCGTCACAGAGAACTCCGGCAGCGCCTGTGGGATCTCCGACAAGCCGTACGTCGTCGACTGCGACTACGACCAGGCCGGAGCGCTGCTGCAACATATCTATGGCCGCCTCCAGCCTCCCGCCAGCAGCGCCACCGGAACCTATGCCACGTTCGACCAGCGTCCCTTCACGGCGGGAATGGCGCGCCACGGCCTTGCCGACGTCGGCGAAGTCTACGTGCCGAATTCGTGCAAGGAGGCCGGTGGCTGCCGCGTGCACATCGCGTTCCACGGCTGTGCGCAAAACCGTGCCACGGTCGGCGATGCTTTCGTCGAGCAGACCGGCTTCGCCCGCTGGGCCGACACGAATTCGCTGATCGTTCTGTTTCCGCAGACTGCCGCCGCCGCTACCAACCCGCAGGCATGCTGGGACTGGTGGGGTTTCACAAGCAGCGATTACCTGACCAAGAACGCACCGCAAATCAGTGCCGTCTATCGCATGCTGCAGCAGCTCGGGCGCGCCAAGCCAACGTCGTAAGAGGTTTAAGTGTCGTCAAGCTCCGCATTCGGCCACCGCACTGGCCTTCCCGCGCCGCGTTTTTCGTGGGCGCGTGCGGTCGATGTCGCCGGTAGCGTGCTGGCAATCGTTGCGCTGGGCGGCTGGGCCGTGATGCAGGCGACGACGCCCACGGACGACGCGGCTGCTGCACGCGCCGCCGCCGAGTTGCGAGATGCACCGCGCCCTAGGGAGACGGCATTCGCATTCTACGGCGGCATCCCGCGAACCCTGCCCAGCGACGTCTCCATCCAGAAGGGCGATGTGCACGACTTCACCATTCGCGACGTGCAGTGGGAAGGAAAGCCGTTCGTCAATCCGATCTACTACGGCGTGCGCTCCACGCGCTGGCAGACGCCCCGTAGCGGCGCGATGCTCGACTTCACGCACTCCAAGGCGATTTCGGTACGCGACGTGCGCCATACCATCACCGGCACCATGGGCGGCCAGCCCGCGCCGGCCGAGGGGACGGTCGACGATCTGTTCGGCAAGCTGGAAGCCAGCCATGGCCACAACATGCTGACGCTCAATGGTCTGCTGCGTCTGCCCAGCATCACCGCGCGTCTCTCGCCGTATGTGGGTCTGGGCGCCGGTATTTCGTTGCCGCACATGGAAGTCGACATCAAGGGCGAGCCGCGCACGTACGAGTACCAGTACGCGGGGCCCGTCGGCCAGGCGTTGGCCGGTATCGAGCTGCGCCTTCCGCGCGTGTCGCTGTTCCTTGAGTACAAGTTCACGCTGGCGCCCTACGACGTGCCGCTCAGCAATACGAACTCGAAGGATTTCCTGCCGCAGGATCTGTGGCGGCAGTTCCGCGCCTGGCTCAGCGGCGACGAGCCGCCCGGCGGCCGCCTCGCGACCACCTACACCAGCCATCAGGTTATCGGCGGGCTGGCTGTCCGGTTCGCGCCTGTTGCGCCGTAGCGCAAAGAAAATGCGCCGGACATAGGGTCCGGCGCATCTGCGTCATTCAATTTCGTATCGCTCAACGCCCGCGCAGGCTGGCGACGAGGTCGGCGTTGTGCTGGCGGACCCAGCCCGGGATCAGGAACGCGTCGACCAGCCACCAGATCGCGAAGATCAGGCCCAGGGCCAGCGCACCGTAGAAGAACGGCGAGCCGAACGCCTGCATCGCGACTTGCTGCATGGCTTCCTGGACGGCCGGATCTTCCGGGTTGGTCGCGGCATTGGGGTTGGCGGCGATGTAGTCGAACATCGGCTTCATCGCGAAGAAGTAGAGCACGGCGGCGCCGATCCACAGCAGCAGCTGCACGACCGCGGTCGAAGCGCGGCGCAGGTAGAACCGGTGCGCGCCGAACGCGCCTAGGAAGAACCACATCAAATAAGCGACCAGCTTCGACTTCTTGTTGGCGTCGTAAAGGATCTGGCCTTCCGATCCCAAGTTGAGCGTTTCACTCATATCTGCAGTCCCCATTTCCAGTTTGATACATGACTATTTTTGTAGGCAATTCGTACTTATACGGCTTGTGTTGCCACGTAAACATCGCTCCGCGGCGGTCAATCGCGCAACAACTCATTGATCGACGTTTTCGAGCGCGTCTTCTCGTCGACCCGCTTCACGATCACGGCGCAGTAGAGGTTCGGACCCGGTTCGCCGTTCGGCAGCGGCTTGCCCGCCATCGAGCCGGAAACGACGACGGAGTAGGGCGGTACCTTGCCGAACATCTTCTCGCCGGTGGACCGGTCGATGATCGTCGTGGACGCGCCGAGATAGACGCCCATCGACAGGACCGAGCCCTCGCCCACGTGCACGCCTTCCGCCACCTCGGCGCGCGCGCCGATGAAGCAGTTGTCCTCGATGATGACCGGGCCGGCCTGCAGCGGCTCCAGTACGCCGCCGATGCCGGCGCCGCCCGAAATGTGACAGTTCTTGCCGATCTGCGCGCAGGAGCCGACGGTCGCCCAGGTATCGACCATCGTTCCGCTGTCGACATATGCTCCGAGGTTTACGAACGACGGCAGCAGCACCACGCCGGGCGCGATGTAGGCGGAGTGCCGCACGATGGAGCCCGGCAGCGCACGGAAGCCCGCCTTCTTGAAGTCGTCCTCGGTCATGCCCGCGAACTTCGGTGGCACCTTGTCCCACCACGACGAGCCTGCCGGACCGCCCGAGATCGTCACCATGTCGTTCAGGCGGAAGGACAGCAGTACGGCCTTTTTCAGCCACTGATTGACGACCCAGCCTTCGCCGGTCTTTTCCGCCACGCGCGCTTGCCCCTTGTCGAGAAGATCCAGCGCGGTCGTCACCGCGTCGCGAACTTCGCCGCGCGTCGAAGACGTAACGCCATCGCGTGCCTCCCAAGCTGCTTCGATCGTGGTTTTCAGTGCGGCGGTGGAAGCGGCGGTCGCCATAGCGTGAAGCCCTTTTCAACAACGTGTTTGCTGAAGGCCTTTTGGCGTGCGGGGTGCTGCGATGTCAATGAATGAGGCGTGCAACGACCGCAATTTGGGCAGCGTTCGCGATGACGCGTTCTGTCAAGATGTTAAATCTCACAGTCCGCAAAGTTGTTTTGGTTACACGATGTTAAGCATCTATTACTATCGTTTTCACGCTGGATATCGCCCATCTCGGCGTGTCCCATCACCCTGTGCCCAATGAGTAGTGCCCGTGTTGAATCCCCAAGATCCGATCGGCAACATCATCAGTTTGCCGAGAAACGGTGACGGCTTCATCGCAGAGACGGCCGTCAAGCTGGATCGCCTGCAGGCGATCGTCACGTCCCTGGATCACGAAACCCGTGAGAGCAAAAAGGCCTTGTCGGAGCTGTCCGATCTGGCCGACCGCGCACGCCGCACGCAGGCGTTCGAGGACTCGCTGCGTAACGCACGCGAATACAAGATCGACGAACTGGTACGCGCTTGCCGTGACCTGAAGGCGCGGCTCGATCATATCGAAGGCAATCGCGCACGCTTCCAATCGCTGCCGATG
>JAKAXS010000357.1 GCA_021816505.1 Pseudomonadota bacterium | reverse complement strand
CCGGTATCGCCCGCGCCTGGCGCACGGCCGGCGCCCCCGGCGTAGCTACGGGAATAGCGCCACGGTTCGCCCATGGCGTCGATTTCGCCGCGGTCGAACTGCCGCCGCTTCTCCGTATCGCCTAGAATTTCGTGAGCTGCCGTGACCTTCTTGAAGCGCTCCTCCGCCGTCCGCGAAGGATTGACGTCAGGATGCAACTCCTTGACGAGCTTGAGATAGGCTTTGCGGATGTCGTCGTCCGAGGCTGTACGGGCGACACCCAGCACGGAATAGGGGTCGTCGGCCATACCTTGCCGAAGTCTCCATGATTCTGTTGGTTAGGGGCACACTAGCAGGAATTCCGGCATCCGCACACGGGGCCGGCGCGTTCCCGAAAGCTATCCTAAATAGGATGTCGCCAAGCCCCCAAAAAGCCCCTAGCGGCCGATCCGAACCTCGGCCTTGAGCTGTATCAGGGCCGCCAGCCCGTCGAGCCGGCGCCGCAGCCGTTCACCATCCAGGCTGGCGTAAGAGGCAGGCAGGGTCAGCACGATCTGCCCGTCCTCGAAGCTCAGCGGGGTCACGTCGATGACGCCCGGCATCCCGATCGACAGCATATGCGCGGCGCGGATTGCCGCACCCAGAACGCGCGCTCGTTTGAGGGCCCGCTTGCTGATTGCCGCCTTCAGCCGTTCGGAGACCTGATCCGTATTCTGCTCAGCAGGTCCCACGTGGCGGAAATAGACGGCGAGCGCGATGAAGATGCGGCCCGGATGATCCGTCCCGACGAGCCCGGACTGGGCGATGATGTTGAGGCTCTTCTCGCCGCGATAGTCCGGATGGGCGCGCCAACCGATATCCGACATCAGGCAAGCGGCATGCCGCAGCCGTTTCTCGTCCGGCGTTTCCATCAACTCTGGGCTGTCGAACAGCACATCGGTCCAGGCGCAAAGTTCGAGCGCATGGTCGAACGACCGCGAGCGCAACCGCGCGTAGTCCTCGCAGAAACACAGCAGCGGATCCTTCCGCCGCTCGGCTGCCGGCAGCAGACTGAACACCAGCCCTTCGCGGATGCCGTAAACCGAGAACACGACCTCCGATGGCGCGAGCAGTTTCAGCAACCGCTCGAGCACCAGCGCGCCGTAAGGCAAGACCTCGCGCCGCGCACGTGCGACATCGTCGATGCCGGCCAGCCCGGACAGCTTCTTGGTCTTGCGGACCTTCTCGCAGAACAGGATCGCGTCGCGCGTCGGGATCGAATAACCCTGCATCACACGCAGCGGATAGTTCATCTCTTCCATGTGCAGCTTGGCCAACGCGCGCCACGTGCCGCCGACCGCATAGAATGGGCGTCCGACGCCCTTCGCCAACCAGTCGACCTTGCCAAGTGCGTCGTCGACGGTGCCGATCGCCTTGTCGAGCTTGTCGTCCGTGGAATCGATCAGCCGCAAACCGCCGAGCGGCAGCGTCGTGGATTCGTTCAGCGTGTCCTTGTAGATATCGATCAGTTCCAGGCTGCCGCCACCCAGGTCGCCAGCAAAGCCATCGGCCTCGCGAAAGCCCATGCGGATGCCTTGCGCGGCGAGTTCCGCTTCCTTCTCGCCGGACAGAACTTCGATCTTGACGCCGCATGCCTTCTCGCCGCGGCTGATGAATTCCTTGCCGTTCGCCGCCTCGCGCACAGCAGCGGTGGCGATCGCCCGCAGAACCTTCACGCCGACGATGCGCGCGATCACGCGAAAGCGCGCCAGCGCGGCGATTGCCCGCTCAACGGATTCGTCGCTCAAGCGTCCCGTCGAATGGATCGAGCGGCCGAGCCCGCACAAGACCTTTTCGTTGAACACCGGCGTCGCGGCACGCACCGCCCCCTCGTAGATGACGAGGCGCACGGAGTTCGATCCGATGTCGATCACACCAATGGGCTCGCGTTCTGTCGCGGCCCAGCGGTCGCCAAAAATCTGCGGAAGGCCGGACAACTATCTGCGCTCCAGCTGTTTGAGCGAGAACCGCGGCGGCGTGCTTTCCTTCAGCGCCTGGCCCCGGCCCGACAGACTGGGGTTGGTCATGAAATACTGATGCGCATTGAACGGTTCCTCGCCCTCGACCGGGCCGATGCGCTCCGACGAGCCGTCAGCCTTGATGCGCCAGCTCTGCTGATTGTCCTTCAGGTTCGCCACCATGATCTGATTGAGCACCTGCTCGTGCACCGTCGGGTTCGTGACCGGTGTCATCGCCTCGACTCGGCGATCGAGGTTGCGCGGCATCATATCTGCGGAACTGATGTAGACGGCAGCCTTGGGGGAAGGCAACCCCATGCCGCGGCCGAAGCAGTAGATGCGGGCATGCTCGAGGAAGCGGCCGATGATGCTTTTGACGCGAATGTTTTCCGACAGGCCTTTCACACCCGGCCGCAGGCAGCAGATGCCGCGAACGACCAGATCGATTTCCACACCGGCGGCACTCGCCTCGTAGAGCGCGTCGATGATCTGCGCATCGACGAGCGAGTTCATCTTCATCCAGATGGCGCCCGGCCGCCCGGCTCTCGCGTGCTCGATCTCCTCGTGGATGTGGGCCAGCATGCGCGCGCGGATGCCGTGCGGGCTTGCCGCCATCTTCTCCAGTTCGGCCGGTTGCCCGTAGCCCGTTACGAAGTTCAAGATCCGCGCCACGTCGCGCGCGATGATGGGGTCCGTCGTGAAGAGCGACAGGTCGGTATAGATGCGCGCCGTTTGCGGATGGTAGTTGCCCGTGCCGATGTGCACGTAGGTGACGAGTTCGCCGCCCTCGCGCCGAACGATGAGGCCCAGCTTCGCGTGCGTCTTCAGCTCGATGAAGCCGTACACGACGTGAACGCCGGCGCTTTCCAGATCGCGCGCCCAGCGGATATTGGCGGCCTCGTCGAAGCGCGCCTTCAGCTCGACGACCGCCGTCACCGACTTGCCGGCTTCCACCGCTTCCTTCAGCGCCTGCACGATCGGGCTGTCGCGCGATGTGCGGTACAGGGTCCACTTGATCGCCATCACGTTGGGATCGGCCACGGCCTGACGCAGATACTGCACGACGACGTCGAAGCTTTCGTACGGATGATGGACGACGATGTCCTTCTTGCCGATGGCGGCGAAGCAGTCGCCGTTGAACTCGCGGATGCGTTCCGGGAAACGCGGCAGATAGGGCTTGAACAGCAAGTCCGGCCGGTCCGACACGATCAATTGCGAAATGTCGGACAGCGCCAGCAGTCCTTCTTTCACGAACACGCTGGCCTCGCCCACCTCCAGTTCGTCGGTGATGAACTTGCGCAGCTTCTCTGGCATGCGCGAGTCGAGTTCAAGACGGATCACGTGCCCGCGGCGCCGGCGCTTGAGCTGCGTCTCGAACGAGCGCACCAGGTCCTCGGCCTCTTCCTGCAGCTCGATATCGCTGTCGCGCAGCACGCGGAACGCGCCTTGGCTCTTGATCTCGAATCCGGAAAACAGCTCCCCCATGAACATGCTGATCAGATGTTCGAGCTGGATGAACCGCAGATCGCTCGGAGACTGTGCGCCCACCCGCAGTCTGATGAAGCGCTCCAACTGCCCCGGGATGGGAATGAGCCCGCTCATCGTCTTGCCGTCGGACTCGCGATGCATCCAGACGACCGCCGTCAGCCCCTTGTTGAGGATGAACGGGAACGGATGCGCGGGATCGATCGCGATCGGCGTCAGGATCGGGAAGATGTGCGTCATGAAAAGCTGCTGCAGCCATGCCCGCTCTTCCGCCGTGAGTTGCTCGGGCTTCATCAGATGCAGGCCCGCGCCGTCGAGTTCCTTCTTGAGGCCACTCCAGCAGGCCTGCTTGTCCGCGACGAGCCCGGCGACGAAATCGTTGATCTGCTTCAGCTGCTCGACGGGCGTGACGCCGTCGAGGCTCGCCGTGGTCACGCCGGCGGCGACCTGGCCGTAGATGCCGGCCGCGCGCACCATGTAGAGATCGG
>JAKAXS010000356.1 GCA_021816505.1 Pseudomonadota bacterium | reverse complement strand
CGAGCCCGTGGCGCCCAATGCGCCGCAAGCGCCGGCTGCCGCTCCGCCGTCGAATACATTGCCGCCGGTCGATACGGCGACGCCCGCTCCGTCCGGGCCAGCCGCGCCCGCAGCAGCACCAGTAGCGGCACCGGCGCCTTCGACATTGCCGCCGCCAGCGGCGGAACCCAAGCAGGCCATGCCACAGCCGCCGACCGGTGTTGCTCCGGCCGGCGCTGCTCCGCCGGCTTCTGCCGCGAAGCCGGAAGCTTTGCCAATCGCGCCTGTCGCGGCTCCTCCGCCACCGGGTGCGACGCCGCCGAAAGCCGATGACGGCCGGGGTACGGCGGGTTTGACGCCCACGCCGGTGCCGTCTGCGGCTGACGGCGCGCCGCCAGCCAATCAGTTGCCTGCCTCACCCGGCGCAACGCCTGCCGCGACGGGCCCGGCGGCGATGCCGGGCGTGGCGCCTTTGCCCGATACGGCGGCGGTGATCCCGCTCGACAAGGTCGAGATCAAATGGCGCATCGAGAATCCATTCCGCTTTTTTGGCGACGCCAAGGACACCAACGTGCACCGTGCGACGTGGCTGGCACTGTCGCCTGAGGAGCGCGAGCAATCGCCGATCCTGGCTGCGGAACGCGCCCTGTCGGCGCGGCATCCCGAGGGCTGGGCGTCGACCATGTTCCGCAAGACGTGCTGGGATCGTGCGCGCAACGAGTTCGTTTGCGCAGACGACGGCGACTACATCAACCCGGACAAGCATGCGATCGTGGCTGAGCTGACCGGCGCCAATGATCCGGCGGTCAACTGCATCTGGCGCATCAACCCGAAGGGCAAAGGCGGCGGACGTGCCGAGGCGGTGACGAAACCGTGCAGCGAGCCGCTGGTCGTCGACATTCCCTATCCGGATGGCGCGGCGTTGATGGTGGAGATCGCCGGCCGGCCCGTGGCGCAGACGGAAGCCAAGGTGCGCGATCTGCTGATCGCCGGCATGGGCGACAGCTTCGCCTCGGGCGAGGGCAATCCGGACGGACCGGTGCGGTTCTCGCGCGAGCGTACGGCCTCGTACGGCGGCGAGGGCAAGGATCTGCTGGGCTACCCGGCGCGCGTCGGATCCTGGAAGACGATCGGCGACAAGGCGTTCATCGAGGAAAATGCGCGCTGGCTCGATCAGGCCTGCCATCGTTCGCTCTACTCCTTCGAGCTGCGGGCGGCGCTGCAGCTGGCGCTGGAAGACCCGCATCGCGCGGTGACGTACGTGGGCGTGGCGTGCTCGGGAGCCGAAGTCACGGCAGGGCTCTTCCTGCGCTACAAGGGCAACGAGTGGGTACCGAACCCTCCCGTGCTGTCGCAGATTTCGGCGATCGCTCAGGCACAGTGCGGCAAGACGGACGCGCCCGCGCAGGATTTGCCTGAGGCGTATCACATGCAGGGCGCTATCCGCGATCTGCAGGGCGGCTTGGTGCTGCGCAAGTGCGCGATCGAAAAGTCGCGCAAGATCGATCTCCTGTTCGTGTCCATCGGCGGCAACGACATCGGTTTCTCGCGACTGCTCGCGAACGCTGTGTTGGCGGAAAAGTCGCTTCTGAAAAAACTCGGCGGCTGGTTCGGCGAGGTCGAAGGGCAGATGGAAGCCAGCCGTGCGCTGGAGGTGCTCGATCAGCGCTACAAGTCGCTCAACCGCGCGCTGCATAACATTCTGCACCTGCCGTGGGATCAGACGGACAGGGTCATTCTGACGGCCTACCCGCCGCTTGCTCTGCTTGGCGACGGCACCGCCACGTGTCCCGACGGCAGCGCGGGCATGGACATCCTGGCCGACTTCCGCTTGAGCGAGAAGCGCGCCAAGGACGGCACCTGGGTGGCCGATAAACTTCATCGCGTGATGGAGCAGAGCGCCAAGAACTACGGCTGGACGTTTGCGGATGCGCACCGGCAGGGCTTCGTAGGACGCGGCATCTGCGCGGGCTACACGGACAATGCCTTCTCGATCGCCGACGACCTGCGCTTGCCGCGAATGGTGAACGAGAAGTGGGTGCCTTACAACCCGGCCGACTTCCGTGCGTACGCCGCGCGCCAGCGCTGGTTCCGCACGCCGAACGACGCGTTCATGACCGGCAACTTCCACGTCTCGGGCACGATGCTGCAGAAGGCGTTGAAGCTCGAAAGCCTGTCGTGGTTCCAGCTGCTGCTGGCGTCGACCTATTCGGGTGCGTTCCACCCCACGGCCGAGGGCCATGCGGCCATTGCCGACAGCGTCACGGACAAGGCGCGCGACGTCCTGCGCAAGTACAAGCAGGAGAGCCCGGATCTGACGGCCGAGGCGCAGGCGGCCTCCGGCACGGGCCGCTTGCCCGTGCCGCAATAGGCGCGCTGCTTACGCGAGCCCTAGCTTCTGCGCCAAGCCGATGCGCTGCAGCTTGCCGGTCGCACCCTTGGGGATCTCGTCCATCATGATGATCTTGCGCGGCACCTTGTAGTTGGCCAGCCGTTCGCCGGCGAAGTCGCGCAGTTCGCGTTCCGTCGCCGTCTGGCCTTCGCGCAGCACGATGGCGCAGGCGACTTCCTCTCCCAGCTTGTCATGCGGCATGGCGAACGTCAGCGCCTGCAGCACGGCCGGGTGATCCATCAGCACTTCGTCCACCTCGCGCGGAGAGACCTTCTCGCCGCCGCGGTTGATGATTTCCTTCAGGCGGCCCGTGATCGTGATGTAGCCTTCGATGTCGATCACGCCCTGGTCGCCGGTGCGGAACCAGCCGTTGGTGTAGGCTTCGCCGTTGGCCTTCGGATTGGCCTCGTAGCCTGCCGTGACGTTCGGGCCGCGGATGACGATCTCGCCCGTCTCGTCGGTGCCGAGGATGTTGCCGTCCGCGTCCATGATCGCGACTTCGGGGCCTGCAGCCTGGCCGACCGTGCCGGGCTTGCGTTTGCCGCCGAGCGGGTTGGACGCCATCTGGTGCGCGGCTTCCGTCATGCCATAGGCTTCGACGACGGGGGCGCCGAACACGCTTTCAAGCTCGGTGATGACCTGGGGCGGAAGCGACGACGAGGACGAGCGCACGAAACGCAGCTTGTGGCGGGCGATGATCTCGCGATTGGGGCCGGCGCGGCCGACGATCGCCTGATGCATGGTCGGCACCGCCGTGTACCAGGTGGGCGCGCACTCATCCATCTGCGCGAAGAACTTGAGCGCGTTGAAGCCGCTCGTGCAGAAGATCGCGCTACCCTGAGACAAGGGCGCAAGCACGCCGGCGATCAGTCCGTGGATGTGGAACAGCGGCATGATGTTGAGCGCGCGGTCCGTCTTCGTCAGCGCGACGGACTTGGCGACGTTGACGGCCGACGCGGCGACGTTGGCGTGGCTCAACGGCACGATCTTCGGACGCGATGTCGTGCCCGAGGTGTGTAGGATCAGCGCAATGTCGTCGGCCTGCGCGGGACCGGGCTGCGCGGCGGCTGTACCGCTCCCAGACCCCGTCAGCTTGAACGCGCCGGCGCCGCTGGCACTGTCCGGCTCCAGCGTGATGATGCGGATGCCGCGTTTCTCTGCTGCGCCGACGGCGGGCGACGTGCTGCCCTTTTCGACGACCAGCGCCTTGGCGTTGATGTCGGTCATGTAGAAGTCGAACTCGTCGGCGCGATAGGCCGGGTTGAGCGGCGCGGCAGTTGCGCCGCACGCGATCGCGACGAATGCAGTGGCCATCTCCGGGCCGTTCGGCAGCACGATCGCGACGCGGTCACCCCGGCCGATGCCGAGGCCGTTCAGCGTCTCGATCGTTTGCGCGACGAGCGCGCGGAAGCCCTTGTAGGTCAGCGGCGCGGCGCCGGAGGCTGCAATCGCCGTTGCTTCATCCTGCCCCGCCGCCAGCACGTCGTGAAGTGTCTTCATCGTTGCCATTTGTCTTTCAGTCTCCGTAACGCGGCGCCCGGCGCCTTCGCATGTTCAAGCTTTTTCGATCTGAAGTTTGCCGC
>JAKAXS010000355.1 GCA_021816505.1 Pseudomonadota bacterium | reverse complement strand
GCACGCGCGCGAAGCGCTCCAGGTAGTCGTCCCGGCTCCAGGCATGATGCACGGACGTGAATTCGTAGCTGCCCGACCGCGTGTGCGTGGTGAGCCAATGGTCCACCTCCGCCTCGTCCATCAGACGCGGTGCCTTGTAGAGGCCGAACCAGATCAGCGGGACGCTACGTCCCGGCGGCATCAGCGCTGCGATCTTGGGCTCGAGTGCGTAGCCAAGCTCGTACGCGAAGAAGCCCGCCGCATGCAGGCCGGCGGCGAGCGCCGCTTCCAGCTTCCGGAGCGCGGCATCCACCTCGCTCGCCTCGAAGGCGGTAACGATGTCTTCCGGCTCCGAGAACAAAAGCGAGGGTTTGCCGTCGCGCGTGCTGTTGTCGAGCAGCACGAAGGTCTCTTCGAGACCGCGCGTTCCCGAAGCCTGTTTCGGCGGAAGAGCCCGGCTGTCGCGCGTGGTACGGTCGGCAGGCGTCATTGCTCGTCTTTTTTGCGGGTGGGGCAGTCGCCGGCCCGTTGTCGATCCAGCTCGCTACCCTATATGAATTGGAGCTGGCGGGCGGCCAATTTGCAGCCTCCGGGCGATGCGTCAAGCGCGGCAACTTTTCCCGCGCGCAGCGTACGAACTGGGCTTCACAGCACGGAAATTCGTGCTATAGAGCGCCCATCGGCCGCCTCAAGCGTTGGGGCGGCTTTTGTTTCCGGGCACCGGCGCCCAGGAAGCGGACGCCGCGACAGCGGAACGTCCCCTGGCCATTCGGCGGTTTCGCTAAATACGTCAGGCTCGATTGGTGACGCGGGGTGGAGCAGCCCGGTAGCTCGTCAGGCTCATAACCTGAAGGTCGTTGGTTCAAATCCAGCCCCCGCAACCAATACTACTCATACAAATCAAATGGTTAATCTGCATCTGGGTTCGCGCAAGCGGTGCCGGACCGGATAATCCCGCGGTGCTCGGTGAACGCCCGCGCGCCCAGTGCAGGCGCACTGACTGCGGTGTTCGCGGCAGCACTCTGCGAACCAAATCCTAGCGCACGTGAAGCCCAAGCTGGTTTCGAAATGCCATCCACGCAAATCGAGATCAGACAAGTCTGAACCATCCAAGTCGCACCGGACCAGCACCATCGGCGCTTTCTTGAATGACAACGCATCAAGATCAGCGCGAGCCAGGCTCTGGTCTGTGATCGTTGGCCGCTCAGACATCATCCACATCTCCGCAATGACGGCTGCGAACCGGGGCGTCGCTTACCGAACCGCTGACCCGCAGGACTATCTCAGCCAATCCCGTAGCCACGCCCTCAGCTTCGCTCGGAAGGTCACCCGCGCCGTCGTCGCGAGCACTCTGACGCTGCTTCCGTCCAGCACGACGCACGACAGGCGGCCGCTGGCGTAGGCGCGCGTGTCGACGTTGATGCGGTTGGGCCGGATGTCGACCTCGTCGACCGGCGAGTGGCCGTGGACCACGATCTTCTCGAACATCTCATCGCTGTTGAGGAAGTCGCCCTTGATCCACAGCAAGTCGCGCGCATCCTGCTTTGCCAACTTCACGCCTGGCCGAACGCCGGCGTGGCAGAAAAAGAACTGGTCTGCCGAATAGCTGACTTGGAGCCCGCGCAGGAAGCCCAAGTGCGTTTTCGGCATGGCAGCCGCGAGCGCGGTTGCCACGCGACGTACGTCGGTACCGCTTACGCCGTAAGAGCTCGCCGCTTCAACGCCGCCCATGGCAAGCCAACGCTGAGCCTTCATCGGATGTTCGAGGAACTCCAACAGCATCTCTTCGTGATTGCCCTTCAGAAAGACGCGTGTGGTGCCGATCGTGCTGGAGATCAGCTGATCCAGCACACCCTTGGTATCGCTGCCTCGGTCTACGTAATCGCCGAGGTAGATGATCGTTGAAGCACCGGAGAAGCTCATAAGGTCTTTGGCAATGATCCCGTGAAGCTCAGCCAGAAGGTCGGCGCGCCCGTGGATGTCGCCGATGGCGTAATACCGCATGTAGTAAAACGTCTCCTAAGCCTGGGTCAGGTGGGCCCTTGCCCACGGAAGGCCGTATCGGACGCCACCATCTCCCAAAAGGCCCGCATCATGGCCGCGTCGTGAAACTCCTCAGAAGCAATCAGCTTCGGGCCGTAGAATTGTATGACCTGCCGGTAAGTGCAGCGCAGGGTGTGCCCCGTTGCCCGGTGACGGACCGTGGCATCGACTTGAGTTCGCATGACACCGTCGCGATAGCTCAAGCGAAGCGGCACCGTTTTGCTTTCCGCGACTTCGGCAATAGGTAACAGAAAGGCGGAGACGTCAGGTTTACCGAACAGTCTGATTGGCCCGCCGCCGGGACCGGCGGCGTTCAGAAAAAGAGAAAAGTCTTCGTGACAGCACTCCATCATGCCTTGCACATCGGCATCGCTCCAGCACGCGTGGTACTGTTCAACAAGTGAAGTCACCTGTTCGGGATCGGGCTGTTCCATCATCCTCCGGAATCTTCCGCTTTCGATGAAGCATTCAACCACCGATAGCTGACCTGTCATTGCGGCTCATTGTCTTCCTACACAACCTTTGTCCAATCCCGGTTCGACCGTCCGCATCAACGAAAGTCGTACCCATTCGACGGCAGCTCGGTTTTGCCATCGAGCATGCTCAAAGCGTGAGCTGAAGCGGGCGTGATTTACAGTCCCGCGACTAATCGGAATGATCCCGGGAAGCGATAGTAAGAGACTGAAAACAAGGCAATTAACGCGTCGCTCGATTGTTGAAAGTCGGGGTTACGGTCGAGAACGGTGATGTTGCCTTCCTCACGCGTGTGCGGGAAGGTGCCGGAAGATCTCAGAAAGGACTGATGCAATGCCAACAATCACAACACGCGACGGCACCGAGATCTACTACAAGGATTGGGGCTCCAAGGACGCTCCGGCACTCGTATTCCACCACGGCTGGCCTTTGAGCGCGGACGACTGGGATAACCAGATGCTGTTCTTCCTGCATCACGGTTTCCGTGTGATCGCTCATGATCGTCGCGGACACGGGCGCTCGACACAGACCTGGACGGGCAATGAGATGGACACCTACGCGGCCGACGTCGCCGCGCTGACCGATCATCTCGATCTGAAAGATGCAACCCATATCGGCCACTCCACGGGGGGAGGCGAAGTTGCGCACTACGTCGCGCGTGCCAAGCCAGGGCGTGTCGCCAAGGCCGTCCTGATCGGGGCAGTACCGCCGATCATGGTGAAGAGCGACAAAAATCCGGGTGGTCTTCCGATCGAGGTGTTTGACGGCTTTCGAAAGGCACTCGTCGACAATCGCGCGCAATTCTTCATCGATGTCCCTGCCGGCCCGTTCTACGGCTACAACCGGCCGGGCGCCAAGATCGACCAGGGCGTGATTCAGAACTGGTGGCGGCAAGGCATGATGGGCGGCACAAAGGCCCACTACGATTGCATCAAGGCCTTCTCTGAAACCGACTTCACCGAAGACCTCAAGGCCATCAACGTGCCGACGCTCGTGATGCATGGCGATGACGATCAGATCGTGCCTTATGCGGATTCAGCTCCTCTCTCGGTCAAGCTGCTGAAGCACGGCACCCTAAAAACCTACCAGGGATTGCCTCACGGGCTGTGCACCACTCATCCCGACATCGCGAACGCGGACTTGCTCACGTTCATCAAGACCTGACCTCCCGAAGCAATTCGGAATGGGCAGGTGCGCTGTCCACGGAACCGGCAGAGAAGCCGAGCGTCCTCTCGGGACTACGGCCGCGATATAGCTTGTGAAGCTCCGTAGCTGCGCTTAAGTCCGTGTCCTTGCCCCGACCAACGCGGAGAGCACCAATCCTCCACCTTATCTTTGCGCTGCCCTTTGTCGTGGTCGTGACACGATTTCTCTGGCCGCTGGAGTTGCCGCTCGCGGTCAAAGTCGTCACCGCAGCGCTCGTGTTCGTGGCGTCGCAGTACCATCTCTGGAGCAAGATGTCCTCAGATCGGA
>JAKAXS010000354.1 GCA_021816505.1 Pseudomonadota bacterium | reverse complement strand
GGCCGCCGCCCAGGATGCGACGGTCAAGGCGCAGCACGGCGACTGGCAGGTCGTCTGCAAGGCTCCGCCGCCGGGCGCCAAGAGCGAGGTTTGCGCGCTCGTGCAGGCCGTGATGGCCGAAGATCGCAACAATGTCGGTTTGACCGTCTACTTCCAGAAATTCGCCGACGGAACGCGGCGTCTGCGCGTGTTCGCCCCCCTTGGCGTTCTGCTGCCGCGCGGCGTTGGCCTGAAGATCGACGACAAGGACATAGGCAACGCGCCATTTCTGCGCTGCAACAGCTACACCTGCTATTCGCAAGTCGTCGCCGACGACAAGCTGGTCGAACAGCTGAAGACCGGCAAGACGGCGATCTTCGTCATCTTCCAGACGGAGGAAGCGGGAATCGGCATCCCGATATCCCTCGCCGGCTTCGCCGAGGGGCTGAGCGGTCTGGAGCAGTAAGCTCCACGCAAACCCCACATCAGGCCGCGAAGAGCGCCGCCTGATGGGTGCGTCATCAACATTGGATCAATCAGGCCGCCCGGCGATCATGCCCATTCGCGCGCGGCTTGGTGCCGTTCAGTGCCTCTCCACCGAACTCGATATAGTCACGCGCCGTAGCCTTGACCGGTTGCTGGTCCACTCCGCCAACCTGCGCCCACGCTTCCGTCACGCGGCGGCTGGCTTCGGCATACTGCTCAAACGCAGTCTGCCAGAAGCGTGCTTGTTCGTTGAAGAGGTCTTGCGGTGTACGGCACTGCTGCAGGCGCGTGGGGATTTCCAGATAGGCTTGCGTTCGCCGGCTCCAGAAGCCCATGATCTCCAACTGCGACCGAGCGAGACCCTTCATGGGTGACATGCTTTGCGTCAATGATCCCAAGCCTTCGAAATAGGCCTGCAGGGGCGCGAAGTACGGACCGGCGGAGCCGGCTTGTGACGTGAAATTTGCCGTCATTGCCCTCAGTCTCCCTTATCGACAGACGCTCGATTGAAAAATTCCGAACGTTGCGTGCTTACCCACGCTTATGCCCGGTCACCTTAATCTTTTGTGCCCCACGCGCAAACGCTCGCCCGAGTGATTCGCGAACAGTGCGAATTTACCGGTGGATTGCCACAATCAGTGGCAAAGTACAATTTTAAGTTGCGTTACTGGATTCTGAAATCAAAGATGGAATTAACGAATTATTTGCAATGATAATCCGTAGGCGGTACAGTCGAACATAGTTCATCGCAAGTAATACACGCGTTCTCGTTTAGTTCTCGCGTCGAGTGTGTTCGATGTTACTGTCCGGCAGCGAGTTTTCTCGCCGCGGCGTTTGCTTTTGCGCGCGCGTTGTTGGCCTCCTCATACCCCTCGTCTTCTCGACAGGAGGTAGCCTCGCGCAGGACGGCGTTTCGTCGAAAGATTTCTGGGTCGGAGCCAGCGTCTCGGAAGAAATGTGGCTGACCTACTCCGGAGGCACCATCGCGCCTTTCGGTAGCCTGCATGAAGAGGGCTTCCGCCTTCGCGCCATCGCCGGCTACGGAGAATATGACACCGGCACGCAGATCGGCTCGGTGATGTTCCAGGACGCCCTGCTGGGCTACCAGACAAAAGTCGGCAGCCTGACCATCGCCGGATATGCCGGACTGGCAGCCATCCATCGGGAATACGTGGACCTTCAGATCCTCGACGCCGATACGCTTCTGATCACGTGGTTCGACGGCACGGAATGGGGCGCGAAAGGTGCGCTCGACCTTTGGTACGACGACGGCGGCGCATTCTGGGCGTCGCTCAACGCCAGCTACACGACGGCATTCAACACGCACTCGATCCGTGGGCGGGTGGGATGGAAGGCGGCCGACGGCCTGTCCGTTGGGCCGGAACTGAGCTTCGACGACAATTCCAAGGATGAGATCCAGCTGGATGCCGGCTACCAGCGAGCGGGGCTATTCGCGCGCTATACCTGGGCAGGCGGAGAGATCTCCATCTCGGGCGGCCTCTCCCGCGAAGCGGATGACACGGCTTCGCCCTACGCGACCTTGGGCTTCTACACCCACTATTGATTTGGTCACCCCGAGGGGGAGCCGCAGCGCCCGGGGGAACAGCTTCGCTCGCCCAGGGCGCCTAAAGTTGACCGAGTTCGGCCTTGACTTGGACCTGAATTCCGCCACAAACAAAACGATCATTCGTTTTGTAAGCGATCTTGCCGCTCAACGAGCACAGCCATGCCGAAACTCAAGCCCGATACCCAGCGCGCCCGCCGCGAACACATCCTGGACGCCGCCGAGCACTGTTTTGCGCGCGCCGGATTTCACCGGTGCACGATGCACGACATCTGCAAGGAGGCGGGCATCAGCCCTGGGGCGCTGTACGTCTATTTTTCGTCGAAGGAAGCGCTGATCGCTGGCATCGCGGAGCGCAATCGCGCCGATTTCGCCGCCCGCTTCACCGAGCTTGCCGAGGGTGGCGATGTCGTCAGGTCGCTCGGCGCACTCGCTCAGCATTACTTCGTCGACGAACCGGCGCACAAGCAGCTGATGTTCGTCGAGATCGGCGTCGAGGCGACGCGCAACCCGCAGGTGGGCGAGATCTATCGGTCCGTCGACGAGTTCTGCACCGCCAGCTTCGAGGCGCTGTTTGAGCGGCTTCTGGCCGAACGCCGCATCAATCCGGAACTCGACATCAAATCCCTGACACGCGTTTTCGAGGTCATCGGCGACGGCCTGTTCTGGCGCCGTGCGACGGATCCGAACTTCGACGCGGCACAATCCATTCCGGCCGTCATGCGTATGATCGAGATCCTGTTAGGCGCGGACGTGTCCGTTCAGCCGTCTACGAACACGCGCGTCGAGGCCAAAGAGGCCATCCAATGAAAACGAAGCTCTTCCTCGCCCTGCTGCTGATTTCCGCCGTCACAGCGGGCCTCTACATGACGGGTCACATCTCCGGACCTGCGCACCTCGGCGCGCAGCCTGCCGCAGCGACGGCCGCGAAGGACGATGGCCCGCTGCCGCCTGCCGTCACGGTGGCCCGGGTTGTGCAGCAAAACTTCATAGAGACCGTGATGGTCACCGGCACCCTTGTGCCGCGCGACGAAATTCTCGTGGCGCCGGAAATCGAAGGCCTGCGCGTGCTGGAGCTTTTGGTCGACGAGGGAGACGAAGTGAAGAAAGGCCAGGTCCTGGCGACCCTCGTGCCCACGACGCTCGAAGCTCAGGTCGCCCAGAGCGACGCCTCGCTGGCGCGCGCAGACGCCTCGATCGCCCGCGCGGAAAGCACGATCGCTGAATTCGAGGCCAAGGTAAAAGAAGCCGACGCCTCGCTCGAACGCGCCCGCCCGCTGACGAAGTCGGGTTACCTGTCCGAGAGCACGTTCGACACGCGCGAAGCGACGGCCAAGACCATGCGGGCTCAGCTTGTGGCCGCCCGCGACGGCTTGAAGCTCGCTACAGCCGAAAAGCAGCAGGTCGTCGCCCAGCGCAAAGAGCTGGACTGGCGGCGCAGCAATACCGACGTAAAATCGCCGGCCGACGGTGTCGTGAGCCGTCGCACAGCACGTGTCGGCGGCCTGGCGATGTCTGCCGGCGATGCGATGTTCCGTATCGTCCAACGCGGCGAGATCGAACTCGATGCCGAAGTGCCGCAGGAGCCGCTCGCGAAGGTTCGCATCGGCCAGAAGGCCGACATCGACGTCGCGGGCACCGGCGTCGTTCCCGGTAGCGTGCGCATCGTGTCGCCCGAAGTCGACAAGGCGACGCGCCTGGGCCGTGTCCGCATCTTCCTGGGCGCCGATCCGCGCATTCGCATCGGCGCGTTCGGCCGCGGCGAGATCCAGACCGCGCAAAGCAGGGGCCTGGCTCTGCCCGCGTCCGCGGTGCTCTACGACGAGAAAGGTGCCTCGGTGCAGATCGTCCGCGACGGCAAGGTCGTGACGTCGGAAGTCCAGACCGGGTTGCGGGACGGCAACGACGTCGAGATCAAGTCCGGTGTCGCACTGGACGACCTG
>JAKAXS010000353.1 GCA_021816505.1 Pseudomonadota bacterium | reverse complement strand
GAAGCTCTCCCCGAAGGAGTATGAGATATTGCGCGTCCTCGTCCAGCACGCGGGAAAGGTGATCACGCATCACCATTTGCTCAACCAGGTGTGGAACGGGTCCGCCGACGTTCAATACCTTCGCGTGTATGTTCGTCAGCTGCGCCAGAAGATCGAGAAAAGCCCCGACGATCCGCAATACATCACCACTGAAACGGGCGTCGGATATCGCCTTCGGGAGGCGGATTTTGAACCTCCGACGTCTCCTCAAGGTTGACGCCTGCCAAAGCAAAGAGAAAGCCATCGCAATGACGCTGCGCAACGACAGCCCAAAGCGCATCGAACCCGGACTGCACGCGATTTCGCATGCCTCTCTTCGGATGACCGCGCGTGTGGAGCGGACCTGATGAAGATCAAAGACTTCCTGCAGCCGGAAAACGTGGCTCTGAATTTTGTCGTTGCCGACAAAGCGTCGTTGCTGGATGCGTTGGCGACCAAGGCCGGCGCCGCTCTCGGCCTTCCTTCCGATGTGATTGCCACGGCACTGAAGGAGCGTGACGCGCTAGGTTCGACGGGAATCGGCGATGGTGTCTGCATTCCTCATGCCCGGTTCAGGGAGGTGCAGCGACCGTTTGGAATGCTGTTCCGTTTGAAGCGCCCGCTTTCGTTCGACGCCATCGATGGACAACCGGTCGACCTCGCCTTCCTCCTGATCCTGCCGTCGACGATGCAGATCGATCAGGTCAATGCTCTGGCGGCCGTCGCACGCCGGTTGCGGGTGCCAGGAACGCTCGAACAATTGCGAACGGCCGACAACGAGCGCGATTTCTACGCGGCTGTTGCCGGTTGACCTTTGCAAACTTTTATATTTCAGCCTCGTCGCCTGACTGGAATTTTTATGCCGCCTTGTCGACATTGCTCATGATGATGAGCCATGAGGCGCGCTTCGATGAGCAAACATAGTCAGCAACAGTCTGAGCGTGAGGACTATCACGAATGGCTAAGCCGCAAGGCCTCCGCTGTCCTGCTTGCGATCGCTGCGTCCGCCTTCATACTGGCGGGGGCATTCGCGCTGTTATCTCAGCACCTGAAGAATGACATCGCGGTTGAAGACTGCCGAGCCATCGCAAGTGCCTCCAGCCGTCTGAAATGCTACGACGTCGAAGGGAGCACTGAGGCAGAGCAACCTGCTCGAGGTGCCGCGGCGCCTTGAATAATCGACGGCCCGCTGGCGGCGCCGGTCAGGGCTGGCTGAGTTTGGACCAGGCCAAGGGAGCTATATGGCAGGTCCGAAGCAATTTTGCAGCAAAGCTCCGGAAAAGTCGAGCAAGGCAGACCCCGGGCCACTGTGGCCGTTTGCCCGTCGCTAGTTGAGCGCTATACATCCGGCATGCTCAAGCGACTCCTCGATATCGTTGGCGCCGCGGTGCTGCTTTTTTTGACGTCGCCAGTATTTCTGCTGGCTGCCGGCGCGATCAAAGCACACGACCGCGGGCCTATCCTCTTTCGACAGATGCGTGTCGGAAAAGATGGTCAGCATTTCCCGATCTACAAATTCCGGTCTATGGTGCAGGATGCCGACAAGATCGGCGGATACGCCACCGCTGCCAACGACGGTCGAATTACTCCGATTGGCCGCATTCTCCGCCGCTTCAGTATCGATGAACTCCCGCAACTGATAAACGTCCTGAAGGGCGACATGTCGCTCGTCGGTCCCCGACCGGACGTGCCGGCACAAGGTACCCTATATTCTCCCACCGAACTGCACCTTCGGCAGTCGGTGCGACCTGGGATCACCGGTTTTGCGCAAGCCATCGGTCGGTCGACCCTGACGAAGGCAGGAAGAAAGCGGCTCGATTTGGAGTACGTCGACCGAAAGAGTACGCTGCTGGATGCAAAGATACTGCTGCTGACGGCTCTGAAGCTTTTCAAGACGAATGGAAACTAAGAATGTGCGGGGTTTTCGGCTATTTTGATCGCACCGGGAGATCCTTGCCTCACGACGGTCTGGCGGCGATGTCAGCGGCGCTAGCGCATAGGGGGCCGGACGACAGGGGCATGTTGGCCGACGAGGGATTGGCCATCGGCAACACGCGCCTGTCGATCATAGATATCGACGGCGGCCATCAGCCGTTCGTATCCGAGGACGGCGATGTAGCCGTTGTCCAAAATGGCGAAATCTACAACTACATCGAATTGGCCCAATCGCTAAAGGGAACGCCGTTCGAGTGCCGGACGCAGTGTGACACGGAAGTCCTGCTCCGGCTCTACCAGCGCGACGGCATCGGCTTCTTGTCGCAACTCAACGGGATGTTCGCGATCGCGATCTACGATCGCCGAAAACGAGCGGTGTTGCTTGCGCGAGATCGCGTCGGCGTGAAGCCGCTGTTCGTTCACAACGACGGGGTGCGGATCACGTTCGCTTCTGAGATCAAATCCATCCTGGCCGTCACCGGACCGCGCGACATCGATCCTGAAGGATTGAGCCAGTACCTGACATTCAACTACGTTCCGCCGCCGTACACCATGTTTCAGGGCATAAGGCACGTCGAGCCTGGCACTTGGCTTGAACTCTCGAGGGCAGGAGTGAAAGCGACCCGGTGGTGGGATCTGGCGGCCGTGGATCGCGTCGAGCAAAGCGAGGCACGCTGGATCGACGAACTGATGGGCTTGCTCGATGATGCGGTTCGCATCCGTCTTCGAGCCGACGTGAACTTTGGCGCATTCCTATCCGGCGGCATCGACTCATCGACCGTCACCGGTCTGATGGCTCGTCACATGAGCAAGCCGGTTCGAACATTCTCGATCGGCTTTCACGACCCCCGTTACGACGAAACGCAGTTTGCCGAGACAGCGGCGAAGCGCTTCGACACGAGCCACATCAGCAAACGTGTAGACCCACAGATGCTCGACCTTTGGCCGATGGCGACATTCTACTGCGATCAGCCGCACGGCGACGTATCCTTTCTGCCGACCTACAAAGTGTCGGAGTTGGCCGCCGAGCACGTCAAGATGGTCCTTACTGGCGACGGAGGCGATGAGCTCTTCGCCGGCTACGACAAGTATCGCGACTTCTTTACGCCGAATGTCGATGAACTCGATCAGGATGCGTTCCGCAGGAGCTACTATCGAAACATCAGCCTTTTCGACGACCGCGCGAAATCTACCCTCTATCGCCGTGTGGCTTCCGATGCTTTCGATCGCGTCTCAGCCCTTTTCGATGAAGTGAAGCACTGGGATCGGATCAACCAGGCTCTCTATCTCGACATGCAATTGCTGCTGCCGGGTAACAACCTCGTTAAGCCTGATCGCATGGGGATGGCTGTGTCGCTCGAAGCGCGCACGCCGTTCCTGGACTACCGTGTTGTCGAGCTGGCGTTTCGGATGCCCGGCGCGCTTAAGCTGAAGAACGGCGTCACGAAGTGGCTTCTGAAGCAAGCGGTCGCACCGCTCATTGGTACTGACCTGGCGTATCGCTCCAAGCAAATGTTTACCGTTCCGGTCGGCGACTGGTTTCGCAGCGAATTGCGCGACTATTGCGAATTGCATCTTGGTGCCAGATCGCATTTCCGGAGGTCTGACGTTTTGACCGATAGCGGCTATCAGTCTTTTCGGAAACACTGCTCGGGCGAGCAAAACAACACGCGTCAAATTCGTGCATTGATCGCACTGGACCATTGGGCCAACGCATTTCAAACGGCTGCTACCCCCGCCGCAGAGGCCTCCGCGAGGATCAATTTCAACTAGGCTCGTCGAGCATCGCAAACAGGCTCGATGTATTTCGCCCCTTGGCTTGGGTCCGGACTTGCGTCTTGCGATCAAAGCGGCTTAGTGGCGTCGGTGTTAAACTCTGAGGAGGACGTCTCAATGTGCGGTATGGCGGGTGTGGTGAACTCCGTGGGCACCACGGAAGCCGACGTCTGGCGGATGATCCGGAGGCGGCTCAAACTGGCTGGCATCCGTACCAAGGCCGGCTGCCACAGCTTCCGGGCGA
>JAKAXS010000352.1 GCA_021816505.1 Pseudomonadota bacterium | reverse complement strand
TAGAACAGCTTGGTGTCGAGCCTGTAACCTACAAGAAGGGCGCGGCCTATCTCGGCGCCGGCTTCACGATCAAGCCCGTCTTCGAAGATCACATCGGCTCGTTGAAGGCGATCGATCCCGCGACCGGCAAGGTCGTGTGGAACATCAAGAACAAGGCTCCGCTGTGGGGTGGCATCCTGACGACCGGAGCCGGCCTCGTGTTCTACGGCACGCCGGAAGGCGAGTTCAAAGCGGTTGACGCAACCGACGGCAAGGAACTCTGGAGCTTCAATACCGGCTCCGGCATCGTCGGTTCGCCGATCACATGGGAGCAGGACGGTGAGCAGTTCGTTTCGATCATTTCCGGCTGGGGCGGCGCCGTGCCGCTTTGGGGTGGCGAGGTCGCAAAGACCGTCTCCAACCTGAACCAGGGCGGCATGCTCTGGACCTTCAAGCTGCCGAAGAAAGTGGCCTCGAACTGATCTTGCCTCTTTGCTAGCCGACTGGGCGGGCCTCTGTGCCCGCCCTTTTTCGTTGCAGGCAGCGACATCGCCAGCGATGATTTCACCGATGAGCTCGCTTGGTCCCATGCGCCGATTTCTGACGTTGCTGATCTCGCTCGTCCTCGCCAGCGGTGCGATGGCGCAGCAGCCCGCCGACGGCGTCGACACGGCGTTGGTGGTGGCGATCGACGTGTCGGAATCGGTCGATGCGCAGCGCTACAAGTTGCAGATGGAGGGCGTGGCGCAGGCGCTCGAAAATCCGGAGGTGGTTCGCGCGATCACATCCGGCCAACGCGCGGCGATCCTGTTCTCCGTGGTGCAGTGGTCGGACGCACCGGAGTTGACGGTGCCGTGGCAGCGCATCGGTTCGGCCGAAGACGCGCACCGCGTCGCAGCCATGGTGCGCGCACTCCCCCACAAAGGTGGCGAGTTCACGTGCCTGTCGCGGCTTTTCCGCTATGCGACCGACAGCTTGTTGCCCGCGTTGCCGGTTCCCGCCGCGCGCGTCATCGTGGACGTCTCAGGCGACGGCATCGACAACTGCAACGTTCGTGCGTCGATCGACGAGGCGCGCGATACGCTCGTTGCCTCCGGCGCCACGATCAACGGCCTGCCGATCCTGGTTCCGGGCGAGAACGACATCGTCGGCGAAGGCGCTTACCGCGCACCGGGTTTCGGTTTTGATCGCGTCGGCCCCGGCACCGACGCTACGACGCTCGAGGCCTACTTCACCGCGCACGTGATCGGTGGACCAGGTGCCTTTCTGCTCGCCGCACAAGGCTACGGCGACTTCGGCCGCGCGATCGCGCGAAAGTTCGTCGTCGAGATCAGCATGAACTAGTCCCGGCCAACGACGGGAGTCTGGCCGCCGCGCAGAATTGTGTTGCCCTCATAGCGCTCGCGCTGATCGACAGTCGCACCGGCCCAGTCGGCCTCGCTCATCTGTCCGCTCTTGCCGTATACTTCGAGAGCGTTGGCATACGTGACGAGCCGGACGGCTTCCGCGTCAATTCCCTGCTTCAACATCAGCGCTGCCGTCTTGGGCACCGAAAGCGGATCGGAGATACCCCAGTCGCAGGCGGAGTCCACGATCAGGCGCTCGGGACCGAACGTCTTGACGAGAGAAACCATGCGCTCCGCGGTCATCTTCGAGTGCGGGTAGATCGAGAAGGCAGCCCAGAAGCCGCGATCCTTGACCTCGGTAATCGTCTCCTCGTTGACGTGATCGATCACCACGCGGCCGGGATCGACCTTGTGCTCCAGGATGACGTCCATCGACCGCGAGGCGCCGCGCTTCTTATCGCGATGCGGCGTGTGAATCATCACCGGCAGGTCCATCTCACGCGCCAAGTCGAGCTGAAGCCGGAAGTACTTGTCTTCCAGTGCCGTCTGCTCGTCGTATCCGATCTCGCCGATCGCGACGACGCCTTCCTTGGCGGCAAAGCGTGGCAGGATTTCCATGACGGCTTCGGCCAGCGGCTCGTTGTTGGCTTCCTTGGAGTTGAGCCCGATGCAGCAGTAGTGGCGCACACCGAACTGGCTGGCACGGAACCGCTCGAAACCGAGGATGTGCGAGAGATAATCGGCATAGCTGCCCGCATTGGTGCGCGGCTGCCCGATCCAGAACGCTGGCTCGATCACGGCAACCACGCCTGCGGCGGCCATGGCCTCATAGCAGCTCGTCGTACGAGAAATCATATGTGCGTGAGGATCGATGAACGGCATGGGTGGTCCTTGCAGAGGAAGGCTATGGGTCAGTGGAAAGCAGCGCGTTCCACGTGATGGAATTGGATCGCACGAGTTCAGCGAGAGGTGGAGCGGACTGCAGCACATGTGCGGCCGCGGGCAGCGGACACTCGGCAAGCGCGAGCGCCGCCGCGCGTGCTTCTGCCGGGCGCGCACTTGCCAACGCTTTGGCCAGATCAGGAAGGTCGCGCTCGCGCGCGAACGGCCCGACACAGCGCCACAGTTCAGGAGAGACGTCGCGGCCGGCCGCCCAACGTTCGTGGGCGTAGTCGACGAGCGTGGCGGCGAGATCGGAATTGCGCCTGTCGTCGAGCCCGACGATCGGCGCCAGCCGGCTCTCTATGAACAGGGCCTTGAGCACCATCTGGTTCCATTGCTGCTCGCTGAATTGCTCGGCCGGGTACGGGCTGCGATGGGCGACCGCTTCGAACACCGGCAGCATCGCGGTACGCAGACCCTCGATCGCGCGCGGAACGAGACGCCCGGGCGCCGGATAAAGCGGCAACCCCTGCAAAAGCGCGATCTGCTCGTTGAGATCGCCGCCTCGCACGGCAGCGTCGAACAACACGGCGAATGCGGCATCGTCCCGCCGATAGGCCTCGAGCATCAGCAGGATGCGTGCGGCCTGGTCGATCGTCCAGGCGGACGTATCGAGCCCGGCCCGCAAGGCGGTTCCTTCGGCGCCTTCCGTGGCGTCAAGCGCCAGCAGGCCCTTGCCGAGTTTGCGCGGAGCAAGCGCGATCGCCAGCACTACGTCGTCGCTCCCGCCACTCGCCGTCTTCCGGCATGCCGCGTCGAGCCAATCGTTCGCATCGGGTGCGAGACGCTTTGCAAGCCAGGCCCGCAACTGGATCTTTCGCCGGCCGTTTTCATCACCCTCGATCATGGCCTATGTCCCGGGAATGTATCGCTGCAAGGCGAGCGTCGCCGCAAACAAGGCCCCGCACAACAGCGGGACAAACACATCGCCCGTGGTGCTTGCCAAAGCAGCGTCGTTCAGCGCAATCGTCGCGATCATCAGAGACACGGCGCGGGGGACGTCGCCGGGCCCACGGCGGATGAGGAAGCGCACTGCGAGAACAATCGCAGCGATGCTCGCGGCCGCCCAGAAGATCGTATGAGCGGAGTAATCCGTCACGGCCAGAGCGTACAGCGCGGGTGATGCGAGCAAGGCGAGCGGCCACCAGGCTTCGACCTTGTCCAGCTCTTCCTGCTTGGCGGCGAACGTCAGTCCGGCGATGTAGGCCAGAAGCGCAAGCGCGGGCCAGATGATCGCGCTGTCGATCGCACGCCCAGCCGCGATCCACGTCGCGACATAAACGAGCGCCCGGCACGCCCCCATGATCACCGGCGCGGCTTGGTTTCCCTTGTGCCACCCGTCGTAAACCAGGATCGCGACGGCCAGCGCAATGCCGGCTACTCCTGCTGCCGTTCCGAAAGCGAACATCAGCACGATACCAAGCAGCAGCATCGCGCTCCCGGACGCCCACACCGATGTCACACTCACGATCCCGGCGGGGATCGGACGTTGCGGCCGGTCGCGCGCGTCGACCTTCGCATCGAACGCGTCGTTGAGGAACATGCCGCCCGTGTAGAAGAGCGACATCGCCAGCATCAGCAGCACGAGGTTGGACATGTGCAGGCCGCCGGCGAGCACGCCTGCGGCCAACACGTTGCTCCAAACCGTCGGCAGGTTCGAGATGCGCGCGAGCCGAAGATAGGCACCGGTTTGGCTCATTGCCCGAGCTCCGCGAGATC
>JAKAXS010000351.1 GCA_021816505.1 Pseudomonadota bacterium | reverse complement strand
CGTCATTATTGTTCGGATGTCGTCGCCCGTGCTCGCCGTTCGCGGCACGCGCAGCTCCTTCAGTTCGATCTGAAAGCGCGACTCGGTCCCCACGCGGATGCAGCGCGACATCCAGATCCTGGTGCCCAGCCGCCGCGCGATCATGCCCGCGATCGGCAGCGTCTTCGCATCCTTGCCGAAGAACGGCACCGACATACCGCGCCGGTCGTACAGATCGCAGACGATGCCGAGGCGCCCGCCGTTGCGGACGAAATCCGTCAGCAGCCGCGCCGTCTTCTGATCGTCGCCATGATCTCCCTCCACCGTTCCGCGCCCAAACAGTCCGCCAGGATAGAGATCCTTGCGCTGATCGCGCAGGTACTTGTCGACGTAGGGGTTGTTGACGGAGCGATAGACGGCGCCGGGGTTGGCGCCCGCTACGACGAACGGCCAGATCGCCAGCTCCCAGTTGCCCGTGTGCAGCGAGACGCCGATGATCGGACCGAGCTTGCCCGCGTATCTCGAGAACGTTTTCTGGGACGCGATCTCAATCGCGCCCGGCGTCGCCAGCACACGATCGATCTGCATCGTCTCGGCCATCACGCGACCGAGGTTCTGCCAATGCGCGATGGCGATCGCCTCGCGCTCGGCCTGGCCTTTCTCCGGAAAGGCAATTGCCAGGTTCTTCAGCGCCCGCTCGTGACGCCGCGGATTGATGCGCGGCGCCAGCCACCCCCAAGACCACGCCGAGAATCGCGTGGCGATGTTCAGCGGCATCAGCCGGATGAATCCGACGATCAGCCTCAGCAGCACGTATTCCAGCCGGAACTGTACGTCACGCAGGCGGGAAGGTTCGCGCATTTCGTCTCATTGTGGCTGATCGCAACCGCCAGATGCCAAGAGGGCGCCCTCGCGTCAAGCGCGATGGCCCTCACCCGGCTGTGGACTGAGCCGCTCGAGCCCGCCTGGCCGCATGACCAGCGGGATCTCCCCAGACGGCTGCAAACCCTCCTGAACGACGATGCGCCGAAGCGCGGGCACCGATTTGAGCGCGAACAATCCGGCTCCCCGCAGCAGATGCGTTGGCAGAAGATCGGACAACAACGACCGGTTCAAACTGTCGATCGCTGTGATGCGGGTCCCCACGTCTGGCGCACGTGCCGCTGCGTATCGCGCAACGCCCCCGACCCCAAAGTCCTGGGCCAGACATTCAGCCAAAACCGCCGCGTCGCGCAGTCCGAGATTGAGACCTTGCGCACCGATCGGCGGAATGACGTGCGCCGCCTCGCCAACAAGGGCTACGCGGCCGTGCCCCAATACGCTTGCCGACATACCTGAAAGGGCGAACATGCCGCGCGGACCTATCTCGCCCACGATGCCAAGCAACCCGCACAGTTCCGCTTCCAGCGCCGTGCGAAAGTCGTCGTCGGTCAAGCCCGCGAGTTGTTCGGCCTTCTCCGGAGCGTCGACCCATACCAGGCTGGACGCGGTGCCGGGCATCGGCACAGTCGTCAGCGGTCCGTGGCGACGGTGGAATTCCGTCGACACGCCGCGATGCGGCCGCTGATGTTCGAACGTCGCAACCACGGCCGCCTGCGGATACTGCCATGTGCGCGCCTCGATACCCGCCGCAGCCCGCACCAGCGACTTCCGGCCGTCCGCGCCGATGCAGATCGCCGCCGTCACGTCGCGTCCATCGGCAAGACGTAGCGTGCTTCCCTGCTCGGTCAGCGAAATCGAGGAGACCGTCGCCGGTACCACGGTCAGGTTCGCCTGCGCCTCGACCGCTTCGCTCAATCGCGCGGTGAGGCTCGCGTTCGGGACGTTGAAGCCGAACTCGGCAACACCATGATCTTCAGCGGTGAAAAGCGTCTCCGGAGCCCGCAGCAACGAGCCCCGTCCATCGATGATGCGGATGCCCCTGATCGCCGCGGCCGTACGCTCGATTCCCTCCCACACTTCGAGATTGCGCAGCAGTGTGACCGAGCCTGAGAACAGCGCCGCGGTCCGGCGGTCCAGGGTACCGCCAACTGGTGGCGCGACAAGCGTCGTCGGTATGCCGACACGCGCCAGCAGCAAGGCCGTCGTCAGTCCAACAGGGCCGCCACCCACGACGGCGACGCGCGAAGAGGTAGGCGGTTTGCTCATGACCTCGTTTTGCGCGCTGGCGCCGCGCCGGGCAAGTCCCGAGCTTGGGGCGCCGCGCGGCGGCAACGCTCCAAGCATTCTCAATCACAGGAAAAAGCCGGTGCATCAGCAGCTAGCGGCGTCGCAAATGTGACATTGGAAATCACGGACTTAGCCGCTTGTGGTTGCACCTGCGGCGCACTTGGGTTGCCCGCTTACATCGTCGCATTGTCACACACCTGTCACAAAGGCTTTCGGCGTTTACGGCGACGGATTCGATAGCTAGTCCAATTGCTAACCGCGGTTCGATCAAGTCGCGGGGCCGACGGACGCACCATGCCGGGCGACGCGGTTTATCGGGAATATCTGGGGGACATGATGATCCGGGGTCCATTGTCGAAAGCTTCCGCAGCGCTGCTTTTGACGGCGTCTGCGTTTGCTCTGAGCACCGCGTCCGCAACCGCGGCCGATCTGGGCGGCGACTGCTGCGCCGATCTGGAAGAGCGCATCGCCGAACTTGAAGCCACCACCGCCCGCAAGGGCAACCGCAAGGTCAGCCTGGAAGTTTCGGGCCAGATCAACGAAGCCTTGATGTTCTGGGACGACGGCGAAGAGAACAACGCGTACGTTGTCACCAACGACAACTCGCGTTCGCGCTTCCGCTTCAAGGGCAAGGCTAAGATCACGAGCGATCTCGAAGCGGGCTACCTGCTCGAAATCGGCGTCCGCGGCGCCAACTCCAAGCGTGTCACCCAGGACGACGACGATGTCGGCGAGGGCTTGGATCTTCGCCATTCCACCTGGTACCTGAAGAGCAAGACCTGGGGTCAGGTCAACGTCGGCAAAACGGGTACAGCTGCTGAGGACATTACCGAAGCTAACCTGTCGCAGACCGGTGCGTTCGCCAAGTACTCCGACATCGAAGACTCCGGTCTTGGCATGTTCATGCGCCGCAACGGTGAGAGCAGCGGCATCCAGTGGTTCCGCCTTCTCAAGGACACGGGCGATCAGCCCGGTGAAGGCGATCGCGAGAACGTCATTCGTTATGAAACGCCGGAGTTCGGTGGCTTCACTGCCGTCACCGCTTGGGGTGAAGACGACCTATGGGACGTGGGCCTCAAGTACGCCGGCGAGCACGCAGGCTTTAAGATCGCCGGTCGCGTCGCCTACATGCACGTGACGGAAGATCCCGTGTCGGCAACCGGAAATACCATCAACTCGGCTTGCTTGTCCGCCAGCCAAGGCGTGGGTGGTGGTGAACCGGACGCGGATTGCGAATCCGTCGGCGGATCGATCAGCATCATGCATGAGGCAACCGGCCTTTACGCGAACTTCGCGGCCGGCCAGCTGAAAGACAACCTCATCCGCACCGAAGTCACGCCAGGCCGTGATTTCGCCGGAACGGATGCGGACGACACCAGCACGTTCTTTGCGGTGCAGGCCGGTATCGAGCGCAAGTGGTGGGACCTCGGCAAGACGACGATTTACGCCGAGTACAACAAGAATGATGGCGGTGCGAACGGTCGTCGTGAAATCGACACCGGCGATGCGCTCGATCCGTTCGGAAACGGCGACCCGGCTCGCATCTTCGGCTCGGAGGTGGAGATGTTCGGCGCCGGTATCGCACAGGGCATCGATGCTGCTGCGATGACGCTGTACCTCTCGTATCGTCACATCGAGGGTAACGTGACCGTCATGGAAGACGACTCTGGCGTCGGCGCGACCCAGACCCTCGACCTCGACGATCTCGATATCATCATGGCTGGCGGCATCATCAAGTTCTGATCCGCCGAACGCAGGTTTTGTCGAAAGGGGGGCATTTCGCCCCCCTTTTTGCGTTCGCGGCGCAATCTGGCGGAGCCGTGTTTTCCGTGCCACATGG